>NZ_SPPA01000021.1:0-52010 GCF_004569585.1 Muribacter muris
CCAAAATAAGAAAATAGTTTCGGCATACATTGCATTTTTTCGGCATACATTGCAAAATAGGCTAAATATCTATTTGAATTTAAATAGAAAATTCTCACCAAGAAAAACGAGTAATTTTTATGCAAAAAAGTGCAATTTACCCTCCAATTTATGTGCTTGGCAACGGGCAGCTCGGCAGAATGCTCCGTTACGCTGGCGCGCCGTTAGATATTCAGGTTCAGCCCCTGGCTTTTGATGATCCGGTCATTGAATTAGAACGCGACTGCTTAATTACCGCTGAAATTGAACGCTGGGCGGATACCCCGCTTACCACCTTGCTCAGTCATCACCAAAATTTCGTCAATCTCTCGGTATTCGGGCGTTTAGCCGATCGCTATACCCAAAAAGCATTGCTTGACCAGCTTGGGTTGGCGACTTCGCCGTGGCAATTAGTTGAAAGCCCAAATCAGTGGCAGCAGATTTTTGACAATATCGGTGAAAAAGTGGTGGTAAAACGCCGTACCGGCGGCTATGACGGGCGGGGGCAATGGATCATCACTCAAGATAATATTGCCCAAATTACCCCCGATCTGTTCGGCGACGTGATTTCGGAAAAATTTATTCCGTTTGACGCTGAAGTATCATTGGTCGGCACACGCTTCCGCAACGGTGAAACCCGTTTTTACCCTGTTACCCATAATTTGCAACAAAACGGCATTTTACGTTACAGTGTAATGGATATTACACTTCCTCACCAACGTGAATTTCAACAGCAGGCGGAAAAAATGCTCGCCGCCATTATGCAAGAATTGGAATATGTCGGCGTAATGGCAATGGAATGCTTTGTGGTGGGTGATAAATTGCTGATTAACGAACTTGCCCCACGGGTACACAATAGCGGACATTGGACGCAACTGGGTTGCACTATCAGCCAGTTTGAATTACATCTGCGGGCATTACTGGATCTGCCGGCTCCCCCACTCACTCCGATCGCCCCTAGCGTAATGGTGAATTTAATCGGCATTGAGCATAATCCGGCGTGGTTAAATACCCCTTTCAGCCAGCTCCATTGGTATGGAAAGGAAGTTCGAGCAGGCAGAAAACTCGGTCATATCAACTTATGTCATCAGGATAAAACCGTGCTGATTAATGCACTCCGCCAACTTAGCCCGCATCTTAGCCACGATTTCCAGAGCGGTTTAGATTGGGCGATCAATAAACTGATTTAAAAAATAATCCCCCCTCAATTTGAGGGGATTTTTCCTAAATTGGCGACTCTCTGCCTTACGCCAAGTTTCTATACAAAAATAAGGGGAACGCAATGCAGTTCCCCTCTGTTTATTTAGCCTTAAAAGAGATCAAATGGCATAGCCTAGTGCATAAAACGCCACTAATACAATCGCAATAATTACCGTCCCGACGTTTAATTGCTTAAATTCACCGGCAATAACACGCCCAATTACTAAACTGGCAAATCCCAGCATAATGCCCGTAACAATATTCGCCGTCAGAACGATAAATACGGCGCAAATTAAGCCTGCCATTGCCCCGACAAAATCATCAAAATCCAATTTTGCCACATTACTCAACATCAGTAAGCCTACATACATTAATGCTGGTGCGGTGGCATAGTTTGGTACTAAAAAAGCCAGCGGTTGAAAAAAGAGCATCAACAGAAAAAGTACGCCGACCACAATTGCCGTTAAGCCAGTTTTGCCGCCAACTGCCGTGCCCGCAGCCGACTCAATATACACTGCCGCCGGCGCTGTGCCGAACAAACCGGAAAAAATGCTACTGAGGGAATCGGATGTCAGTGCCTTATCACCATTGATGATCTGCCCGTCTTTATCCAATAATTCCGCCTGACCCGCAACGGCACGAATTGTACCGGTCGCATCAAAAATCGCCGTCATCACCAAGGCAAATACTACAGGTAAAATAGCGGTATTGAGTGCACCGATAATATCCAAATTCAAGAATTGGCTCTGTTCACCAAAGGAGGGCAATTTAAACATCTGCCCGTTAAAGCGGACATTTGGGTCAAACAGCAAGCCAATCATCGTGATAGCAATAATCACCCAAAGGATTGCACCTTTGATTTTGAGACGCTCTAGCCCAATAATCGCCGCTAAGCCTAACAGCGACATTACCACCGGAAAGGCGGTGAAATCGCCCATTTTAACGGGTAAGCCGGCTTGATTACCGACCACCAACCCAACACCGTTCGCCGCAATCAACAACAAAAACAGCCCGATACCAATCCCTGCCCCGTGCGCAATGCTGGCAGGCAGGTTACGCAAAATCCAGCTACGGATACCGGTAATTGAAACAAGGGTAAACACAACCCCCATTAGGAAGATTGCGCCAAGAGCTATCGGTACGCTTATGCCTTGCCCTAAGACTAAACTAAATGCGGTAAACGCCGTAAGGGAAATGGCGCAACCGATCGCCATTGGCACGTTCGCCCAAAGCCCGATCAAAATAGAGCCCAATCCTGCCACCAAGCAGGTTGCAATAAATACGGATTCTGCCGGAAAACCGGCTTCCTTAAGCATATTTGGCACAACAATGACCGAATACACCATCGCCAAAAACGTCGTCAAACCGGCAATGATTTCTTGGCGAAGGTTTGAACCACGTTGTTGCAGTTGAAAATAAGATAACACAGACATAAAAGCCCCTTAATAATAAATAAGGGGCTTATTTTAGCTTAACCGTCAAGGCTTACGCAAACGATTGCCAATCTATTCTTGCCAATCCGTTGGCTAAATCCGCAATCAGATCGTCCACCGCTTCTAAGCCGATATGCACTCGGATCAACGTACCCCTTAACCGGCGAGCCACCGCCGGACGAATACGGGCGATCTCGCTCGGCTGATTGGCTAAAATCAACGATTCAAACCCGCCCCAAGAATACGCCATTGTAAAAAGTTCAAAATGATCTAAGAACGCCGCTAATTCCGCTTCGCCCAAGGTTTTGCAAAGTTCAAAGGAAAACAGACCGCTTGATCCGAGAAAATCCCGTTCAAACACGAAATGCCCCGGGCAGCTCGGCAGTGCCGGGTGATAAACCGCTTTGACTTCGGGACGCTCGGCAAGCCATTGGGCAACCTTTAAGGCACTCTCTTGGTGCTGCTGAAGGCGTACGGCTAATGTCCGCAAGCCACGAGCAGCCAAATAAGCGGTGTCCGCATCGACCATCTGCCCCATTAGGTAAGAGTGTTCCCGCAGTTGATCCCAGCAACGGGCATTAGACACTGCCGTACCAATCATTGCATCGGAATGCCCGACTAAATATTTCGTTCCTGCTTGAATGGAAATATCAATACCGAACTTAAGCGCAGGAAACAAAACCCCGCCGCTCCACGTATTATCAATCATAATCACAATATCGGGGTTAATCGCCCGTGCGGTTCGCACTAACATCGGAATATCCGGCACTTCCATTGTTAAAGAACTCGGAGATTCCAAAAATAAGACCTTCGTCTGCGGGGTAATCAAGCCGGAAAGCGCCGGTTGGTCGATCATCGGATCATAAAAGGTCGTTTCCACCCCCAATTTCTTCAAAATGACATTGCAAAATTCTTGGCTTGGCTCGTATGCCGAACCGCTCATTAGAATATGATCGCCTTGTTCAACGAAAGCGAGAATCGCATTACTCACCGCTGCCGCTCCGCACGGATAGAGATAACAGCCCGCACCGTTTTCCAATTCGCACATTGCATCTTGCAGTGCAAAATGCGTTAGCGTGCCACGTCTGCCATAAAACAGAGCCTGTTTAGCCCGGTTGCGGGTTGCATTTTTTTTCTCTGCTACACTCGAAAACACTAGCGAAGACGCCCGTTGAATGACGCTGTTTACTGCGCCTTGAGTATAGCGTGGGTTGCGTCCGGCGTGGATAAGTTTGGTTTGAAGTGTGTGATGTTGTGTCATTCTATGTTCCTTAACTTACAAGGGGGGCGATAAAAGCGATATTTTGCAAACCTCGCCTTTTACCACTTTTTCTGTTTCGGTTTGACAAATTCAACCCCGTGATCTTTATAATGAATATGTTCTAATTGCAATAAATAACGCTTATTCGGCAAACCGCCGCCAAAGCCGGTCAGACTTTGATTTTTGCCTAGCACACGGTGGCACGGGATCAAAATCGAAATCGGATTACGACCAACCGCCCCGCCAACCGCACGCATTGCATTCGGCTTACCAAGCCGATGGGCAATTTCGCCGTAACTGGTTGTTTCCCCATAGGGAATTTGGCGAAGCTGCTGCCAAACCGCTTGCTGAAAAGGCGTGCCTTGCGGGGCGAGAAAATCCAATTCTGCGAAATCGACAACTTCAGCGGCGAAATACCGATCTAAAACCGCTGCGGTTTTGTCAAAAATAGCTTGGATCTGACCGCTTGCCTGTGTTGCCGTTTGAAAGCGATCCAGTGCAGTAGTCAGTTGTTCTTGCTCAAATTCAATGTAGGTTAAGCCGACATCTTGGGCAAGCAACAACAATTTGCCCACGGGGGAAGTGTAATATTGATAATAGGTTGGAGGTTGCATTTTGACCCTCAAAAAGAAAAAGGCGTGTTTCAGTTTACACGCCTTTGCTTTTAAATAAAAGTCTTAGAATTTGTAGGATAAGCCTGCGAAATAGACGATTGGGTCAAGTTTAATATCCACTTGATGTTGTCCGCCCAACGCATTGAAAGTCGCTTTAGTTTTAATACGGGTGTACCAAAGTGCTGTATTAAGAGAAACATTGTCGCTTAATTTAATATCAATACCCGCATTTACCACTGGTCCGAACGAGTGTTTTTTCACTTTTAAATCTGTAATTGCCGGATTTAACGATTTGGCATTAAAGAAACGGGTATAGTTTAAACCTGCACCAATATAAGGACGAGCGCCTGCATTTTTATCTAAGAAATAATATTGTGCATACAAGCTTGGCGGCAAATGTTTCACTTTTACCACATCGCCTAATGCTGTATTTAATGCCGGAATAGAAGCGCGCACTTTATGCGAAAATGGCGTAGCACCTAGTAATTCGACCCCGATATTATCGGTAAGCATATAAGTTGCGGTTAAACCGACTTGTGCATTATCATTAACTTCTAAGTTAATTTTAGTTGGTGTTTTGGTTTCAGAGCTTGAATTTGCATTTACAAACACGCCACCCACACGGAAAATGGCACTGCCTGCTTCGTGTGCCATTGCTGAACCTGCTAATAATACACTCCCTAAAAGAACGGCTAACGCTGATTTTTTCATTTGAAGATCCTTAGTTTAATTGACCAATAAAGTAAGCAACAAAATGTTACTAAACGGTAAACATTGTAAGGATAAATACACGCATTGAGTTTGATAAATATCAATATTTAGACATTTTATTCACATCAATCGCATTTTTTGATTTTCTTTATTTTATGAAATTTGATCTAGCACAAAACCACCCTCATCTACCGATACAATAGCCTGCCATTAACACAAAACGCCCGATTTTCATCGGGCGTCTACAGGTATAGTTTAAAGTAATCCGGCTTTTTCTAATTGTGCCGTAATCAATGGCTGATATTGTTCGGATAAAACCGTCAGCGGCAAACGCAAGCTCGGTTCACTGATTAACCCCATTTTATACGCCGCCCATTTCACCGGCATCGGGTTACCTTCGACAAACAGATTTGTATGTAGCCCCATTAAGCGTTGGTTAATCTTTTCCGCTTCCTCAAATTGCCCTGCTAACGCTAATTCGCACATTTTTGCCATATCCGCAGCCGCAAGATTATTGGTAACGGAAATCACCCCTTGACCGCCAAGTTTCATTGATTCCAAACCGGTAGAATCATCGCCGCTCAAGAAAATAAAGTCCTCGCCCGCATATTGCTTAATCAACGGTAGGCGGCTTAAATCCCCCGTTGCCTCTTTAATCGCAACAATGTTTGGAATTTCTGCCAAGCGTCCGACAGTTTCCGGTTTCAAATCGCTGCCAGTGCGGCTAGGTACGTTATACAGAATTTGCGGTAGGTCGGTACATTCTGCAATCTCCTTATAATGCTGGTACATTCCTTCTTGAGTCGGCTTATTGTAGTAGGGCACAACACTTAAACAGCCCGCTACGCCGCTATCGGAGAGTAGTTTAGTCATTATAATGGCTTCACTGGTCGCATTCGAGCCGGTACCGGCAATAATCGGGATACGCCCTGCGGCAAATTCCACGGTCTTTCGGATCACTTTAACATTTTCATCAATACTTAGAGTGGTGGACTCGCCTGTCGTGCCCACTGACACAATCGCGTGCGTGCCGGCATTGATATGAAATTCCACCAATTTTTGAATTTCATCAAAGTTGATTTCGCCGTTTTTCATCGGCGTAATCAACGCCACAATACTGCCTGAAAAGAAGGGTTTTCTCATTATCATCTCCTGTATATCTCAATTTTTGGATAGCTTGCAAAAATCCCCATCAATATGCAAGGACTTTCGCACCCTTTTGCAAAGTTTTTGCCACAACCGACCGCTTACATCAGCCTTCAATACCTTTCTGATAGCCCATCAATAATAAGGTACGCCATTTATCCTGACCTTGCTCGTCTTTCCCCATATTCGCGAGATTAGGGAAACGTCCCCAACATTCAAAGCCGTGCTTTTTCATTAAACGGTAGCTGACTTGATTCAGCTCAAATACATAGGCTGTCAGCACATTGATGCCGTGTGCCAGCATTATGTCCTGCATAAATTGTACTATTTTTGAACCGTAGCCTTTACCTTTTGCCCGTTCGTCTAAATAGAGGCTGATCTCCGAACTATGAGCAAAGCCCGCTCGATCATAAAACGGCGAGAAACTGAACCAGCCGACCACATCACCATTTTCTACAACTACCCAAAGCGGATATTTCTCACTATTAAGATGAAAATCAAACCACTCTCGGCGGCTCTCTCGGGTGGCAAATGTCAAATCACCGGTGGTCTGATGTGTCGGAATCGCTTGGTTATAAATCGCTAAAATCGCATCGAAATCCGCTTCGATCGCTTTTCGAATCGCCATTGCTTACCCTAACTTCAATAAATCCTTTAACGTTTGTGCAATGCTCTCTTCATTATTAGACCCTATCGTCATTTTTGCACTTTGTTGCACCTCGTCCTCTGAACCGCCCATTGCAATCCCCATTCCGACCAACTCTAACATACTCATATCATTAAAGTTATCACCGAAAGCAATCACATTTTGAGGGTCAATCCCTTCTAATTTCAACAGCTCCGCCAAACATTGTCCTTTACTGTTTCCTTGAGCGGTAATATCGACCCGATCAACCCAAGACCATTCCGCACTAAATTGTTCAGGCGGTAAATTATCGACAAATTTTTGCATTTTTTCTAGATCGGGATCGCTAATCAGCACTTTCCAAATGGTCATCCCTTCATCAATAAATTGCTGGTAATTTTCAACTTGGCGAACATCGGGGCGTACTGCTTCATCGCAGCGATTAACCCAATTTAGGAACTTGGTGAAATGTGCATTCAGCACTTCGTAAGTCATTGCATCACGGATATACACGGAGACGTGAATGCCTTGTGCCTTTGCAGAATCAATTAAATGCTGTGCTTGTATCTGGGTGAGTGGGCGGGAAAAAAGCACTTTATCCTGTTGAAAATCATAAAGATAGGTACCGTTACAGCAAATCACCGGCGTATCTAAGCCAAGTTCGGCATAGTAAGGACGGACTGCCGTATGATGGCGCCCCGTAACAATAAATACTTTTAATCCCTGCTGGCAGGCTTCTCGGATCGCTTGTTTGCTGGCCTCAAGGATTGTACCTTGACTGGATAAGAGCGTGCCGTCTAAATCGAATGCGATAGCTTGGTAGGACATTTTATACTCCATCACGAAAAAAGAAAGGGCGAATTAATCGCCCTTTCTATTCTACTACGCAAAACAGATTAAATCAGTAAATTATTTACCTGTATTGTACGCAGGTGTTTGGTAAAGCGGAGCCGGACCGTTAGGACCTGCCACATTACCGCCTTCGCTTTGTTTCAATACGCCGCCGTTAGCAAAAATTTCAACACGACGGTTAGGGCGTAAACAATCACGCAATGCTTGACCGGATTCACCATCACACGCTTTTACTTGGTTCGCTTTACCGTAACCGACCGCTTCCATTTGCGCTGTAACACCTTGTTGTGCTAAACGGGCTTTCACCATATTGGCACGACGTTGTGATAAATCTAAGTTATAGTTCACCGAGCCTAAACGGTCTGTGTAGCCGGCAATCTTCACTTGTTGCGCACCGGACGCTTTTAATTGCGCCGCAACGTTATCCACCACTTCTTTACCTTTCGCTGTTAATACGTCTTTATCGAAATCGAATAAGAAGTCGCCACTTAAGTTAAATGATGAATTACCGTTACACCCGTTCGGATACCAGAAGAAGCTCTGCGCATTCATATTTTTATCAAATAAAATTTTGAATTGGCAAATTTTATGTACGCCGTTTTCACGGTAGTTGAATGCATAGTCCCATTCACGCACAGCATATAAACCTTCTTCAAAATGCGGACGACCAATTAGGTTATACAATTGATCTTTATTCATACCACGTTCGATCTGGCGAACGTTTTCCCAATTTGGCCAAGAACCGAATTGTGAACCGTCGTGGTTAAATTCAGATTCGGAAATTTTTGGGAATACCGGATTTTCTGTTGTACCTTCATCAGATACCTTGCTTAAGTTACCACAAGCTGCTACAGCAAGCGCAACACTCGATAAAAGTAAACCACGAAAAACAGTTGTTTTATTCATCTTTAATGTCCTTCAATTGAGTTTTTAGACTAAAAACCGATTAAAAATAGATGGGCAATATAGCCAATACGGCATATACGGTTTTTTATTATACAATAAAAAATTTTTACATTCTAATAATAAATGCAATTACCCTACTAAATATTCAATTAACAGTTGGATAGTTCGATTTCCCCTAAAGTTATTGATATCCAAACGATAAACTAATTTCGCCTGTTTAATCGATAAATCGGGAAATAAACGCAGATCCACATTGAACCAAATAGCATCAAGCAGCATTCCTTGCGGGTGCTCCACCAATAACTTCAGGTGCTTACCGGACAAGAGCTTTTGTTGCAAAATCTTAAACTCGCCTTCAAAGGTTGGTTCTGCAAAATTTTGCCCCCAAGGCCCCGCTTGTCGCAGGAGTTCGGCGGTCTCTAAATTCAGTTCTTCGCCGCTTAATTCGCCGTCAGTGTAAATGATCCCTTGTAATTGCTCCGGTCCGACCTGTTCGTTAATCGTCTCGTCAAATAACCGTTGGAAGCGTTGAAAATTATCTTGATGAATTGTCAGCCCCGCCGCCATTGCGTGTCCGCCAAATTTCACGATCAAATCGGGATACGTTGTATCCAGCCTTTCCAGTACATCTCGCATATGCAAACCAGCTATCGAACGGGCAGAGCCTTTCAGAAATTCGCTCTCCTCGCTCTCTTGAGCAAAGGCAATCACGGGACGATGAAATTGATCCTTAATCCGAGAAGCTAAAATCCCGATGACCCCCTGATGCCAGTCGGCTTGATATAACACGATACCGTGCGCCTGTGAGTGTTGGTTTAAGCTCGGCAATTTGGCACAAATGGCGAGCGCCTCGGCTTTCATTTCCTGCTCAAAGGCTTTTCGGGTGCAGTTTAAATCGTCCAGCTCTAAGGCTAATTGACGGGCAACGGCGAGATTATCACAAATCAATAACTCGACCCCCAATGCCATATTTTCCAAACGCCCTGCCGCATTGAGCCGAGGTGCAACTGCAAAGCCAAGATCGCTGGCAAGCAGATTAGCAAGTTCCCGTTTGGATACCTCAACCAGCGCTTGAATTCCTACCCGGCAAGCACCCGCCCGGATACGGTTTAGCCCCTGATGCACTAAAATACGGTTGTTATGGTCGAGTGCAACTACGTCCGCTACCGTGCCAAGCGCCACTAAATCCAATAATTCGGCGATATTCGGTTCTTTGCCCTTAAACAGCCCTTGCTCACGAAAAGCCGCTCGCAATGCCATCATCACGTAAAATATGACTCCCACACCGGCAAGGGATTTGGACGGAAAACCGCACTGAGTCAGGTTCGGATTAACAATTGCATCGGCATTCGGCAGCTCGTCCGAGGGTAAATGATGGTCGGTAACTAACACTTTAATCCCTTCGGCTTTTAAACGATCAATCCCCTCAAAAGAAGATGTCCCGTTATCCACGGTTAATACCAGATCCGCCCCTTTCGCCAAGACGGTTTCCGCCACACTCAGACTTAACCCGTAACCCTGTGAAAAGCGATCGGGGATCAAATAATCGACATTTTGAAACCCAAATTGACGTAATGCCAATATCGCCAACGCGGTACTGGTTGCACCGTCCGCATCAAAATCCCCGACAATCACGATCCGATCTTGACGATGGTAACTCTCGACAAGCAAATGGGTCGCCGTATCAATATGGGCTAACTGTTTCGGGTGATGCAAACCGCTCAGAGAAAGTTCAAGCTGTGCGGGGGACGAAATACCTCGTCCTTGATAAATGCGGTTCAACAACGGATTTTCCGACAATCTGGCGGACGAAACTAAAGGGCGGCGTTTGATTACTTTATTCACGACATTATGGATTATATGGTACAAATGAAAGGAACAAGCGGTCGAAAATTGTCAAATCTTTGCAACAACCGACCGCTTGCAAAAGCAAACTTAGTCGTTTAATGCGGCTAACAGTTGTTTCGGTTCAAGATAACCGGCGATAAGCTCACCACTTTGAGTAACGATGTTCGGCGTGCCGGTTACCCCAAATTTAATCCCGAGTTCATAATGTTTTTTCACGATATTCGGCGTTTTCACCTCTTTCGGTAAATTGCCGTTTTCTGCTTCGTTTAAGGCAAATACTGTGTCTTTCGCCGTCCAAATGGCTTCCATTTGCTTCGCTGTTTGGGTATTCATTCCGCCACGCGGGAAAGCCAAATAGCGAATCGTAATACCGAGATCATTATATTCTTTCAATTTTGTGTGCAATAAATGGCAATAATGGCAGGTAATATCCATAAACACGGTAACAACGTGCTTTTCATTTTTAGCCGGATAGACAATCATCTCATTGCTTAAAGCATTTAACTCCGCCAGTAACGCACGGTTGGTAATATCCACCGCTTTACCATTTTTCAATTCATAAACTTGCCCTTGGATCACATAGCGGCCGTCTTGGCTAATTTGCACCACGCCTTGATCCGAAACGGCGGTTTTAAAACCGGGTAGAACGGAATCACTCATTTTGACATTGGTTGCGCCCATTCCTTCTAATGTTTTCTGTAATGACGCATCGTCCGCCAGTGCCGATAAACTTAATAGGGAAAGAGCGGTAAAAGTTGCTAACTGTTTTTTCATAAAAACCTCTTGGTTAAAGTTTGAGTTTTGCTTCAATATTTTTGGCTTTGGCTAAGAATGCTTTACGTTCATTACCCTGCATTCCCGAGCCGGTTCCCGGCAATTTAACCGACATTGGATTGACGGGATTGCCGTTAATGTGAAATTCATAGTGGAGGTGAGCACCGGTTGAACGCCCCGTATTGCCCGATAGAGCGATGCGATCGCCTTTTTTCACACTCTGCCCGATACACACAAGGGATTTGCTCAAGTGCATATAGACCGTTGTATATTGCCCGCCGTGGCGAATTTTAATGTAACGCCCCGCCCCGTTTGCTTGGTAGGCAACGTGTTCAACCACACCGTCTGCCGGTGCAATCACCAGTGTGCCTGTCGGCACGGCAAAATCCACCCCTTTATGCGGTGCAACACGGCGGGTAACCGGGTGCAGACGGCGAGGGTTAAAGGAGGAAGAGACTCTCGGTGTAAATTGCAGCGGGTAACGGGCAAAGCCTTTGCCTAAGGTTTCACCGTGGCGGCTATAATAGCGACCGTTATCCGCTTGAATCGCATAATAACTTTTATTGCCACTGATGATGTGAATAGCTTCCACATTGCCTAGCCCTGTAATCTTGCCGTTGATGTACTCTCGTTTGACCAAAATGGCAAATTTATCCCCTTTTTTCAATTTATTCGTGGCAATTTGCCACTGTAAACCGCTGGCAAGCTGGCTAATTTGTCGTTGGGAGAGACCGACCGCTTTCAAGCTGGCATTAAAATTACCGTTGAGTGTTCCTTTCACTACATCTTGTTTCCAAACACCTTGTTTTTCAATGGTTCTGACCGCAAATTGATTTTTGGCTTTGCGTTCCAGAATTTTTTCTTCTTTTTCCGAGACCAACCAGTTAAGGTACTCTAACTCGCCCTGATTATCCAAAATCCAGTAGAATTGTTGCCCTGCCTGTAAATGGGTTAATTGCGGTAAACGACGTTCTAAGGCTTTTGCTGTTGCAGCCCCCAGCCCCGATTGTTCAAGCACGTCTTTGAGCTTATCGCCCCGAGTAACCGTATAACTGAATTGTTTTTTGATGCGCATCGCCTGATCCGCCACATTCAAAAAATCATCTAACGCATTTTCCGCTTCCGCCGATAATGTTTCCGTTGCATCAGGTTCAATCGCATCTTCAATAATTTCATCACCTTGCGGCGTCTCTACAACCTCAACTTCGTCATCTTGTTCGGTTAAATCATCTTCATAAGAGGTTGCATTGGCATCTTCTTGTACCAAAGAATGTTCGTCTTCGTTATCCGCCTCATTGATCTCAATATCAATATAAGTCGGTTCACCGTGATCAATTGCCGCTAACCCGTTATCTTTCTCCGGTTGGGCAGGTTCGGCATTCTCTTGAAGATCTTTAGACGCTTCGCTATCCTCCGCTACGCTTTTTTCGCTGGTCTGTTCCTGCTTTACAACCAGCGCAATCGTGTTTTGGGGATCACTATCAGGTGTCTGATTTTTAATGGTCAGCACAATGCCGATAAAAATGGAGAATAACGCCATTAAAAAAATCAGCCCCTTGAGGCGATTTTTCTTTTTCCGGCGATCTCTGGCAAAAATAACGTGTCGCAAAATATTATCCTAATCTCTTTTTTTCTCATTCAATTCTTGTAGCGTGGTTGGATAGACACATAAACCGTTAAAAAATTCCGACTGTCTTTCTTGTCAAACCCGCCAAAATCCGCTAATTTTAGCACGATTAACCCTAAAAATTTTACTAGAATGCAGATTAAGCAAATCAAACCTCTTTCTTCGCACACCAATGCGACCCCGCTCGTCCGTTTAGACAATATCAACGTGATATTCGGTGAACAACCGGTGCTGCAAAATATTGATTTGAAGATTTACCCTAACAGTATTACCACCATCGTTGGGCCAAACGGTGGCGGCAAATCGACCTTACTTAAAGTGCTACTGAAACTGCTCCCGCCGACTAGCGGCAAAGTCATTCACCAGTCGGGATTACACATTGGCTATGTGCCGCAAAAATTACAATTAGAGCAGGCTATCCCAATCACAGTGGCAAAATTTCTGTCGCTGAAACCGAATGTTAAGCCTGCTCACATTGATGAAGCCTTAGCATTATTTTCTATTACACATCTGAAAGCAAACAGTATGCAAAAGCTCTCCGGCGGCGAGCTCCAACGAGTGTTACTCGCCCGTGCCATTTTAGCAAAACCGCAACTGCTTGTTTTAGATGAACCAATGCAGGGTGTGGATATTACAGGGCAAACGGAACTCTATCAACTCCTAAATAAAACACGCCACTGGCTAAATTGCGCCATTCTAATGGTTTCCCACGACTTAAATATCGTAATGGCAAATACGGACGAAGTCTTGTGCGTCAATCGGCATATCTGCTGCGCCGGCACGCCGGAAACGATCTCGGCAGATCCGCATTTTATCCGTTTATTTGGCGACCAATTTGCTAAAAATGTAGCGTTTTATACGCATAACCATAATCACCACCACGACTTGCACGGTAATGTCTGCTGTGGTAACTGTCAACATTAGTTTTTAGGCTTATTATGTTTGAAATTCTGCTTCCCGCTTGGCTGGCGGGCATATTATTAACCTTGATTACCGCACCGCTGGGGGCATTTGTCGTTTGGCGTAAAATGGCGTATTTTGGTGATACCCTATCCCATTCCGCACTACTGGGGGTGGCACTCGGACTTTTCCTACATCTTGATCCTTACCTTGCAGTCATCGCAATGACGCTTATCCTCGCCATTGCGCTCGTTTGGTTGGAACAACACGCCAATCAATCCCTTGATACGTTACTCGGCATTATCGCCCATAGCAGCCTGTCCCTTGGGGTTATCACCATTAGTTTACTGGATAATGTACGAGTCGATTTAATGTCCTACTTATTCGGCGACTTACTGGCGATCAATTTTCACGATGTCGTCTTTATCGCCATTGGCGTAGTGATTATTGCCGGCCTCTTGGCAATATTTTGGCAAAAACTGCTCTGCATTACCGTTAGCCCCGAACTGGCACACATTGAGGGACTGAAGGTTGCACGCCTACGTTTGCTGCTAATGTTGCTCACCGCTTTAACCATTGCGCTCAGTATGAAATTTGTCGGCGCATTGATCATCACTTCGCTGTTAGTTATCCCGTCCGCCGCTGCCAGACGTTTTGCTAAAACGCCGGAGCAAATGGTACTTTACGCCGTTCTGTTTAGCTGTTTATCTATTAGCGGCGGGCTGATATTATCCGCTTTCCAAGACACGCCGGCAGGCCCTTCCGTAGTGGTTTGTGCCGCCTTACTGTTTTTCCTGTCATTATGCAAAAAAGAATATAATTAAGATCAATAAAATCTAAATTAGGCTCTTGAATTTTTTGCAAATTTTCGCTTAAATCACACCGCTTGCTGTTTAGGTAAGCGGTGTGATTTTCTCTACAACTACAATAAGAAGTCTATTATGTGTCAATTATTAGGAATGAATTGTAATACGCCGACGGATATTACCTTTTCCTTTGAAGGATTTCGGCGGCGGGCCGGCTTAACCGACCACCATACCGATGGATTCGGTATTGCGTTTTTTGAGGGTAAGGGTGTACGCATTTTTCGGGATAACCGCCCCGGTGCGTCTTCTCCGATGGCAGATCTCGTCAATCAATACCGTATCAAGTCCTACAATGTGATCGCCCATATCCGCAAGGCAACAAAAGGCGATGTTAATCTGGAAAATACACACCCTTTTATCCGTGAAATCTGGGGGGAGAATTGGGTATTTGCCCATAATGGCACGGTTGAAGTCAGCGTCTGCCCGAATAATCATTACCAGCCTATCGGCACAACGGACTCCGAAGCGGCTTTCTGTTGTATGGTCGCGAAGCTGAAAGAGCGTTTCCCTCAAAAGCCGTCCGAACAGGCACTATTTGATGCAGTGATGGAAATCACCAACGAAATCGCAGCGCACGGGGTATTTAATTTTATTTTGTCTAACGGACATTGGATGATCGCCCGTTGCTCAACCAATTTGCATTATGTCTGTCGCAAAGCCCCTTTTGGCAAAGCCTTGCGTGATGACGATGTGCTGATCGATTTCAGCCAATACACGACGGAATCGGACAAAGTTACAATCATTACCACCCAACCGCTCACCAAAAACGAAAATTGGGTCAAAATGAAAAACGGCGGCTTCGTCTTTTTTAAAGATGGCGATACCTTATTTGAAGTGGAAGGTACACTGCCGGAATGTCAACCCCACGTTTAACCGCTCAAAACCAAGGACGCGTAATGCGTCCTTGGTAAGCGGTCAGTTATAGGTTGATTTTTACAAATCTTATTTGCCTTTTTTCGATGCGTGTTCTGCCATTTTACGGCGAATTTCACGTCTCTCTTTGGATAAATCCGCATTGCGAATCATATAATCGTCCACACGGTTTTCGTAGTCATCACGCATATTGGCAATAATCGCACGAATTTCATCTACCGTCATAGCATCTGTAATATATTGATTGAGGTTATCCAGCAATAAAATCCGTTTTTGGTTATCCCGAATTTTTCGATCATTATCCGCTGTTTCTCTCAACAATTTGTTTTTTAAGCGATAAAGATGCACATAATCCAACATATCTTTGAATGATTGTTTTTTAGCCGTATCCATATTCTATCCTCAAATTGGTTATCGTAACTTGCTCAATGCTAGACGTTTTCGCCCCTAACGTCAAAAGGTTTATGCACAAATTTTCAGACAAATTGCGACAAATCAAGTCTAGGCAACCCTTGCACTAAAATAACACTGTTATTCGTGGAATAAGGTATGGTAAAATTAACCAATTCAGCCGATGTAATTTCAATCAGGGAGATCTCAATGACGAGCGCAAATAAACGTTCCGTACCAACACTTTTTGCTTCTAAAAACGATATTTATAGCCATCAAGTCCGCATTGTATTAGCCGAAAAGGGGGTTGCGTATGAAATTGAAAATATTTTACCCGATGTAATTTCCGAAGATTTAATGGAAGTGAATCCACGTGGCACTATTCCAACACTGGTGGATCGCGATTTAATTCTCACTAATGCACGCATTATTATGGAATATTTGGACGAGAGATTCCCTCACCCGCCACTAATGCCTGTTTATCCGGTTTTGAGAGCCCAGTGCCGCCTAAATATGCACCGCATTCAAAATGATTGGTTCACTTTAATTGATCTTATTGACCGAGATCCGACCACTGCTGAAGCCAAAAAAGCCCTTAACCAACTACGAGAAGAAATTTTATCTCTTGGCCCTGTTTTTGCCGATAAAGACTACTTCCTGAGTGATGATTTTAGCTTAGTCGATTGTTACGTTGCTCCGTTACTTTGGAAATTGCACAATTTAGGCGTTGAATTTACCGGCGCAGGCAGCAAAGCGGTTAAAACCTATATGAACCGTGTATTCAATCGGGATAGCTTCAAACAATCTGTCGGCGGCAGCGCTCCGACACACTTAATGGACGACAAAGACTAATGAAACCGTTACGCCCCTATCTTTATCACGCTTATTACCAATGGATTATTGATAACGATAATACCCCTTACTTGCTTGTCAATGCGGACTATCCTGATGTTGACGTACCGCAAGAGTATATTCGAGATGGAAAGATCATTCTAAATATCTCTCCTCGCTCTATTGGGCAATATGTGGTGAATGATGACTATATTAGCTTTGAAGCCCGCTTTAACGGAATGCTCCGCCAAATTTATATTCCGTTTGGGGCAACCGAAGCGATCTACGCCCAAGAAAGCGGCGACGGGGTAATGTTCCAAGACGAATCTTATTACCAAGAGGCAGCTTCCCGTTCAGTTGCCACCTCAATAAAAGAGCCGAAAAAACGCAGCGGTCGTCTTCAATTAGTTAAATAACCCGTTAGCCTATCACTCCTGATAGGCTTTTTTATATTTAAGAAATGTCTAAAATTTCCAAAAAGAAATTTTTTTTTCAAAAAATATAAAAATTTTTTCACTCCATTTGAACTTTATGCGTAAACGCCAGTCTGATAAGACGCTAGATGCTTAATTTAAAGTAGCAAGTTTTTTTCGTTTCCTTTTAGGTAAGACCTCCGCCCACTCTCGCTTTTTGATTGTGGGCTTTTTTTAGCTTGAACAAATCCAACAGCTTACTGCAAATAAACGTAAAATATAGCTAAACCTAGCCAGCCTAACACTGAGGTAATCACCGCAAAATGAAACTGCCAGTGCTTCGTCTTATGCCTAATATATTTCATTCCAAGATAGATCCCGATAAATCCGCCACAGGCACAAATAAACAATAAATTCGATTCCGGAATACGCCAATGCTTTTTCAGAGATTTCTGCTTATCAACATACATTAAATAAAGACCAAGCAGGTTTATCCCTAACAAATAGCCACACACAAAAATTAACATTCATTTTTCCTAAAAAAAGAAACCCCGAGTAAATCGGGGTTTACAAAAAATCAGTCTAAACAAACCGCTTGCAGTCGCAAATCACTATGGATAAACCGGCAAACGTTGGCAAATTGCTAATACTTTGGCTTTTGTCGCTTCAATTACATCAGCTTCGTTATCTTTGTCGATACTGTCTAATACATCGCACATCCAACCTGCCAGCTCAACAACATCAGCTTCTTTAAAGCCACGGCGGGTTACTGCCGGTGTACCGACACGAATGCCCGATGTTACAAACGGTTTTTGCGGATCATTTGGCACTGCATTTTTATTGACCGTAATGTTCGCACGCCCTAAAGCCGCATCCGCCGCTTTACCCGTTAAACCTTTTGAGACCAAATTGACCAAGAATAAGTGGTTTTCCGTGCCGTTTGACACAACATCAAAGCCACGTTGTTTAAACACTTCAACCATTGCCTTAGCATTTTTTACGACTTGCGCTTGGTAGGTTTTATATTCCGGCTCTAACGCCTCTTTAAAGCAGACCGCTTTCGCCGCCATCACGTGTACCAAAGGCCCGCCCTGCCCAGCCGGGAAAACAGCACTTTGTAATTTCTTATACAGTTCTTCATCTTTCGCTGCGGATAAAATCAAACCGCCACGAGGACCTGCCAACGTCTTATGCGTTGTAGTGGTTACAACGTGTGCGTGAGAAATCGGGCTTGGATACACACCCGCCGCAATTAAACCGGCAACGTGCGCCATATCGACAAACAAATACGCCCCGACTTCATCGGCAATTTCACGCATTTTCGCCCAATCTACCACTTGCGAATAGGCTGAAAAACCGCCCACAATCATTTTTGGCTTCACTTCTTGGGCTTGTTTACGCAAGGCATCATAATCAATCAAACCCTCGTCGGTAATACCGTATTGCGCCGCTTTATAAATTTTGCCGGAGAAGCTCACGGACGCACCGTGCGTTAAATGACCGCCGTGAGCAAGACTCATTCCTAAAATAGTATCGCCCGGTTCTAATAACGCCATATACACGGCTGCATTTGCCTGTGATCCCGAATGAGGCTGCACATTAGCGTAGTCCGCACCGAATAATTCTTTTGCACGATCAATAGCAAGCTGCTCAACAATATCGGCATATTCACAACCGCCGTAATAACGTTTGCCCGGATAGCCTTCCGCATATTTGTTCGTAAATTGAGATCCCTGTGCTTCCATTACACGCGGGCTGGCATAGTTTTCTGAAGCGATAAGCTCAATATGCTCTTCCTGACGACGGTTTTCGTCCTGAATAGCTTGCCATAATACGGGATCGTAATCTGCGATATTCATATCACGTCTTAACATTGCGGATTCTCCTATAAGTAATCGTTTGCGTAATAAAAAACTCTGCCATTTTACGCAGTTTTTTACAAGTTCGGTAGTGTTTTTTGCAAATTTTCATTGTTTCTCACCACCTACGATCAAGATAAGTTTAATACATTGTATTTTCATTAAAATTCCCTTACAATCATTGAGAATTGTTATCAATAATATAGGTGTTACTATGCTGAAAAAAACATTATTCACGCTGACGGCTTTTGCCGCACTTACCACTTCCGTATTGGCGAAAGAGGTAACAATCCCAACCGCTCGGGGGGAGGTAACGCTCTCTGCGCCGCCGGCGAAAATTGCGGTATTTGATACCGGCAGTATTGATACGTTGCACGCCTTAGGCGTGAAAGTCGATGGTGCGGCAGATGTTGCTAAGCTCATACCTTACACTCAATCTACGCTTGCAAATGCTCAAAAAGTCGGTACGGTTTTCGAGCCGAATTTGGAGGCATTAAACGAGCTTAAACCGGATTTAATTATTGTCGGCACTCGTACAGCGAAGAAATTCGATGATGTCAGCTCACTTGCGAAAACCATTGATTTAACCGATAACGGCGATAAATTGATCGAAAGCGGTTTGCAACGGATTGACAGTTTCGGCAAATTATTCGACAAGCAAGCGGAAGCGGACAAACTCAAAAGCGAGATAAGTACGCTTTTCCAACAAACCCAAGCCGCTGTAAAAGGCAAAGGTAACGGCTTAATTATTTTGGTGAACGGGGGCAAAATTTCCGCTTTCGGTTCGGGCTATCGTTTAAGTTGGATTCACAATAGCCTCGGCATACCAATGGCAGATCCTAGCCTGAAAGCTCAAGGGCACGGTCAGCCGGTCAGTTTTGAATTTATCCAAAAACTCAATCCGGATTGGCTATTCGTGCTAGATCGCATTGCGGCTATCGGCGAAGAGGGCAAAACCGCAAAAGAGGTGCTGGATAATGAGTTGGTTCATCAAACGAAAGCGTGGAAAAACGGGCAAATCGTGTACCTTAGCAGTGCCTCTTATCTTGCACCGGGCGGTGTTGAGCAAATCAAAACCGATTTAACCAATATTAAGCACGCCTTCGAGCAAAAATAATCACTTTTTGAGCAAGCGGTAAGATTGCAAACTTTTTCTGCAATCCGACCGCTTGTTTTTTCGGACTATGTTTTCTTTACATCGAGTTAATCTTTTTATATTGCTGCTCCTTTTCTCGATCAGCATTACCACAGGGGTGGCGGACTTTGATTGGACAACACTGTTTACCCAGCCGGAGCAGATGCAACTGCTGCTGATTAGCCGTTTGCCCCGCACCCTCGCCGTACTATTAGTGGGCGCAACCCTTGCTGTTGCGGGTATGGTGTTACAAATTGTGCTAAAAAACCGTTTTATCGACCCGAGTATGATCGGCGCAACGCAAAGTGCCGGTATTGGGATTCTGCTTGCCAGCCTCGTCTTTCCTACCGCCGCTTTGTTGGGCAAAATGGCGATTGCGACACTCTGTGCCTTAGTCGGTATGGGAATTTTTAGTTTGCTACTCCAGCGGTTGCCGCCGCACCAACAGTTGATGGTGCCGTTAGTCGGCATTATCTTTGGTAATATTATTGACGCTATCGGCACATTTATTGCCTACGAAACCGACAGCTTACAACTGCTCAGTGTGTGGACGTCCGGCGACTTCTCCGGCATTCTTGCCGGACGCTATGAATTACTGTGGCTCACCGCCGGTTTAGCTTTGCTGATTTATTTTATGGCAGATCAGCTCACTATTGCAGGATTGGGCAAAAATATCTGTACCAATTTAGGCATTAACTATCAGCAAATGACGTGGCTGGCATTGGTGTTAGTCGCAATGATTACCGCTGTTGTCGTTGTAACAGTCGGGCAAATTCCGTTTATCGGGCTGGTCGTGCCGAATATTGTCTGCCGTTTGGCCGGCGACCGTTTACGCCAAAATCTGCCTGTGGTTGCACTGCTTGGGGCAAATTTAGTATTGGGGTGTGATATTTTAGGGCGTGTCATCAATGCCCCTTATGAAATACCGATCTCAACCGTATTTGGCGTATTAGGTACGCTGATTTTCCTGTATCTGCTGTTTAAGGGGAAACGTAATGCACACTAAACGCCGCCTACTGATATTGAGCCTGCTTTTTCTAGGCGCAAGCCTCTTTTTTATCGGCTACAATGCGAATGGTCATTGGGATTTCGTCCTCCCCTTTCGTGGCAAAAAATGGCTGATGTTGCTGATCATCGGCTATACTATCGGCGTATCCACCTTGTTATTCCAAACGCTCACCCACAATCCGATTTTAACCCCAAGCATTCTCGGCTTCGATTATCTCTACCTACTCACTCAAACAGCGTTAGTCTTTATGTTCGGGGGACTCGGCTTTACACAACTGGATATTAGCAGTAAATTTATTTTTGAAACCCTGATGATGCTGGGCGGCTCACTCTTGCTGTTTTCGACCCTCACCAAAGGCAACCCCGATCTTGCCCGAATGATTTTAGTCGGAGTGATTTTCGGGGTGCTATTCCGCAATTTGAACAATTTGCTTCAGCGAATGATCGACCCGAACGAATTTGCTATCGCTCAAGGGTCGTCCTTTGCCAATTTTAATAGCGTAAAAGGGCATTTATTATGGTTCGGTGGCATCATTGCCCTATTCAGTCTGATTTGGGTTTGGCGGCAACGGCATAAATTAGATGTTTTACTGCTCGGCAAAGACTATGCCACTGCACTCGGGCTGGATTATCACCGCTTCAGTCGCCAATTACTGATCTGCTGCTCGCTGCTGGTGTCCGTTTCCACCGCACTGGTCGGGCCGATTTTATTCCTCGGGCTATTAGTGTGTGCGATTGTGAATGCCATCAGCCCGACAATGCAGCATCATATCCGCCTACCGATGACGGTATTAATTTCGGCAACCACCTTGATTTTAGGGCAGGCTCTGTTTGAACAGGTGTTGAAAATGCACGGCGTACTCAGTGTGGTGATTGAATTTGTCGGTGGGATCGTGTTTATTTATCTTATTTTCAGGAAGACGAAATGATTAAAATTAGTCAAGTTTGTCATCACATTGGATGTCATCAAATTCTCGATCATATTGATTTAACCATTCAAGACGGCGGTATTACCGCCTTGATTGGTGCAAATGGGGCGGGGAAATCGACTCTGCTGTCGCTGATTGCCCGCCTGCAACCGTTGCAACAAGGGACAATTCACCTTAATGAGCTGGATATTCACCGCACGCCCTCTTGTACTATTGCCAAGCACTTAGCGATTTTAACCCAAGATAATACCATTCACAGCCGCATTACCGTGCGGGATCTGCTGATGTTCGGGCGTTATCCTCACCATCAAGGCAAAATCGGCGATAACGATCGAACCATTGTGCAACAAGCCCTTGAGCGTTTTGATCTCACCCCCTTTGCCGATCGTTTTCTTGCCGAACTGTCCGGCGGGCAGCGGCAACGGGCGTTTATTGCAATGATCTTCTGCCAACAAACCCAATATATTTTATTAGATGAGCCGCTCAACAATTTGGATATGTTTCACGCGCGTGCCTTGATGCAACTACTTCGCCAACTCACTGACGAGCTGAACCTCACCACGATAATGGTGGTACACGACATCAATATCGCCGCTGCCTATGCGGATAATATTGTAGCGATGCAACAGGGACGGATCGCCAAAATCGGATCGCCTGCGGAAATGATTACCCGTGAAAATCTGCAACAGATTTTTAATCTTGATGCGGAAGTGCTAACCCATCAAGGTAAACCGCTAGTGGTACATCATCTCTGACGCAAGCGGGTAGATGTGATAAAAAATTCACAAAAAAGGGACACAACCTGTGTCCCTTTCCAACTATTTTGGCTGAAAATGCCGTTATTTCAACTCGGCAAAGGCTTGCAGTAAGTCAGCTTTAATATCGTCCACATGTTCCAAACCAACGGAAAAACGCAATAAATTATTCGTGATACCACGGGCAATCCGCTCGGCTTCGGGAATATCCATATGGGTTTGGGTGGACGGATAGGTGATAAAACTTTCCGTGCCGCCCAGACTTTCGGCAAAGGTAATCAGTTTGATCGCTTTCAGGAAAATCGGCACCCACCTTTCTTCTTTCAAACGGAACGAAAGCATTCCGCTCTTACCGGAATAAAGCACGCTGTAGATCTGTGGCTGTGCCTTTAAAAAGGCGGCAATTTCGGTCGCATTGGCTTGATGCCGTTCCATTCTTAACGCCAACGTCTTCAAACCACGGATTGCCAAATATGAATCGAACGGGGAAAGCACCGGTCCTGCGCCGTTTTGGATATAATAAAGCCGCTCGCATAGGCTCTGCCCTTTTGCAACAATCAAGCCCGCCAGCACATCATTATGCCCCGATAAATATTTGGTTGCACTGTGAATCACAATATCCGCTCCGTGTTCTATCGGGCGGAACAATACCGGCGTTAAAAAGGTGTTATCCACAATCAGCAATAATTGATGCTTTTTCGCCAAAGCGGAAATTGCATCCACATCACACTCTTCCATTAGCGGATTAGAGGGCGTTTCCACAAAAATCGCTTTGGTATTCGGGGTAATCGCCCGCTCAATCGCCTCAACGGACGCCGTATTCACATACACCGGCTTGACTGTGTGGTTATTTTTATAACAAAAATCAAGTAAACGGTAAGTGCCGCCGTACACATCGCTGGAAACAATCCACTCGTCCGGCGCTTTAAACAGCGACATAATCAACTGAATTGCCGCCATTCCGGACGCACACGCAAAACCGGCATCACCGCCCTCCAGCTTGGCAATGCCCTGCTCCAGAATATCCCGAGTTGGATTTTTGGTGCGGGTATAATCAAAGCCGGTGGACTCGCCCAAACCGTCCCGTCCGTAAGCGGTAGATAAAATAATCGGCGTGGCAACGGCGCCGGTTCTCGGATCGCTACGATTGCCGAGCTGCACTAATGTGGTTTCAATGTTGTGTTTCATTCTCTGTTGTCCTTTTGCAAAAAGATCAGCCAAACCGACCGCTTGTGATTAGAGATTAGTTAAATCCAGTACGTCTGTCATATCAAATAAGCCGTGAGGTTTATCCGCCAGCCATTTTGCCGCACGCACCGCCCCATTGGCAAAGGTCATACGGCTGGAGGCTTTGTGGGTAATCTCAACCCGTTCCCCTTCATCGGCAAACCAGACGCTATGCTCCCCTACCACATCGCCGGCACGGATTGTCGCAAAGCCGATTTCGTCCCGTTTACGCTCGCCGGTTATCCCTTCCCGAGCGAATACACCGTGAGTACGCAACTCTCGCCCAAGGGTTTTCGCAATATGTTCCCCCATTGATAATGCCGTGCCGGACGGCGCGTCCACTTTATGACGGTGATGTGCTTCGATGACTTCAATATCACAATAATCACCCATTACTTTCGCCGCTTTTTCCAGCAATTTAAACACTAAATTGACCCCGACACTGTAATTTGACGCAAATACAATGCCGATTTTCTCGGCTGCCTCTCGGATAGCTTGTTTACCCGCCTCATCAAAGCCTGTTGTGCCGATCACCATTTTTTTTGCGTGCGCCACGCAATAATCCAAATGGGCTAATGTCCCTTCGGGACGGGTAAAATCAATCAATATATCAAATGCCGTTTGCGTATCGGCTAAATTGCCTTCAATTTTTACGCCGATTGTGCCGATCCCCGCCACTTCACCCGCATCGGAGCCGATTAACGAGGAACCGTCCCGTTCAAAAGCTGCTCCTAATGCGACACCTTCTGCTTGATGTACCGCTTGAATCAGTTGGCGTCCCATTCGCCCGCCTGCTCCGACAATCGCTATTTTTAATGTCATATTTGCACCTTCTATTTGTTTGAAATAGATTGATTCTACAAGATATTTTTTGCTTTTCAAAGACGAAAAATCCCCGACTCGAAAGCAGGGGATCGGCACACCTAACCAATATGCTGTTGATAGGCTTGCAAGGTATTTTGCATTAGCATTGCAACGGTCATCGGCCCTACGCCGCCCGGTACCGGCGTAATAAAGGCGGCATTTTGCGAAGCAACGTCAAATGCCACATCGCCGACCAATTTCCCGTCAAGACGGTTAATGCCAACATCGATCACAATCGCCCCTTTTTTAATCCATTCACCCGGAATAAATTGCGGTTTGCCGACTGCCACCACCACAATATCGGCTTGGCGGATATGGCTTGCCAAATCTTGCGTGAAACGATGCGTTACCGTTACCGTACAACCGGCTAACAACAGCTCCAACGCCATTGGGCGACCGACAATGTTCGATGCACCGACAATCACTGCGTGCTTGCCGTATAAATCGACACCGGTCGTTTCCAATAATTTCATCACACCATAAGGGGTGCAGGCACGCAAAGTCGGGATACGCTGACACAACCGCCCGACATTATAAGGGTGAAAACCGTCCACATCTTTATCCGGCTGAATGGCTTCGATCACTTTGGTGCTATCAATATGCGCCGGCAACGGCAGTTGCACCAAAATCCCGTCCACACTGTCATCTTGGTTAAGTTGGTCGATTAACGCCAACAATTCGGCTTCGGACGTGTTTTCCGACAAATCAAAGGATTTGGATTGAATGCCGATTCCAGCACAACTTTTGCGTTTACTGTTCACATAAACTTGCGATGCCGGATCGGCGCCGACTAAAATAACCGCCAGCCCCGGCGCTCGCTGACCTTTTTCAATAAAACGGGTAATTTGTGACGCCACATCGGCTTTAATTTGAGAAGCCAACTGACTTCCGGAAATAATTTGCGCAGACATAAAAATTCCTTCCACAGAGTACGAAAACGTTTGCGTTAGCTATTTTCTCAAAATTTTTGACTTTTAGTAAGCTATTCCATTATTCAATGTTTAAAGAATACGCATTTAAGTTGAAAGCGGCATAATTTTATTGACGAAACAAAGGAAAACTTTATAATGCCAGCCATTCAAACGTCGGCGAGTAGCGCAGCTTGGTAGCGCAACTGGTTTGGGACCAGTGGGTCGTAGGTTCAAATCCTATCTCGCCGACCACTTCTCTTTTTTTCCTAATTATTGCGCCCTTAGCTCAGCTGGATAGAGCAACGCCCTTCTAAGGCGTGGGTCAAAGGTTCGAATCCTTTAGGGCGTGCCATTAAAAGTCTTATTTTTCAATACGTTATATATTACGCAACACGTTTTAAATGTGCCTTAGGCTCTAGGTGTGTCGTAAATGTGCCGTGAAATTCTACTTTGTTTGCGTGTTCCAATAAATGATCCGCATTCAAATGAGCGTATTTCTTGACCATTTCAAGTGTTTCCCAACCGCCTAATTCTTTGAGCGTGAATAACGGTGTACCTGCTTGAACGTGCCAGCTTGCCCAAGTGTGTCGCAAATCGTGGAAATGGAAATCAACTAGAAAGCATTTTTTCGTTGCTAGCGTGAAAGACTTTCGGTTGATGTCCGTTAGCGGATTACCATTTCTACCGACAAACACATATTTGGGATGTCTGTTACGAATTGATTTAAGCAAGGCGATAGCTTCATCATTGAGTAATAATGAGCGAGCTTTACCCGATTTAGCGACGTCGTTAGTAACCAATGCTACTTTACGCACGAAGTCGATTTTATCCCACGTCAAAGTGAGAATCTCGGTACGCCTTGCTCCTGTCATTAAAGCAAATGAGCAGATTGCACGCATCCATTCTTGGCTAAGTTTGCCGATTAATTCTCGTGCTTGCTCTTTAGTGATCCAACGCACTCGAATTGGTGGCTCTTTTTTCTTGGGGATATAAGGTACTTTGTCTAGTATCCCTGCCTTATGTGCAAGGTTCAAGATTGTTAAAGCTATTTCACCAAATGTTCAACATTATTAAATTCTACCAATTCGGCTTTGCTATTCTCGACTTTAACCACGTTAATTGCCGTATTCAGCACAAAACTGTGTAATTCCGTATTGCGAAATTGCTGCCACGGTAAGCCTTTGAGTACGGCAGTGAGCAGGGTTAGCGTCATTCCGTGCGAGACAATCAGAATATTTTCGCCATCTTGGTGGCGATCAACAATCTGCTGAAAGGCTTTCATCACCCGATGGTAGAAATCCTCAATCAGCTCGCCTTGGCTGCTTTCCGCTTTATAACGCTCCGGTTGAGTGCGGAGCAGAATATAGTCGGGGTGTTCGGCTAAGTCGGCGGAACGCTGTCCTTCCCAAACACCAAAATGCAGCTCATTCAGCCCTTTATGGTGAAAATGGGGAATATCCCGTTCGCCGATAATATACCCGGCGGTGTCGTGGGTTCGTTTGAGCAAGCTGGAGTAACAGGCACTAAACTCAATATCGGCAAGGGCTTTGCCGGTTAATTTTGCATTTTCAATGCCTTCTTCGACCAACGGAGAATCACCGCTGCCCTGTAATAAACCTGCCACATTCCATTCGGTGCGACCGTGGCGGATTAAATAAATCTGTAATGCCATTTTACTTTCCTCTTAAATTAACTGATTGAAACTGCGCTAAAACCGCTTATTTCACTCTAATACGCGATAAATTAACCTGCCCAAACGGGCTGATCCGGACATTTTCGATTTCATTATTGACAATCAATACCCGATTAACGCTAACAAGCGGGACGATCGGCAAGTTTTTTTGCAAAAAATCGTCTGCTTGTTGATACAGCATCTGCCGCTGTGCCGAGTTTTCACTCAAACGGGCAGAGTGCAGCAACTGATCGAATATCGGTTCGCACCAATTTGCCAAATTGGTGACGGAACGGGGCGCTTGGCAACTCAAAATGGGCGTTAAAAAATTATCCGGATCGAAATTATTCGCCAGCCAGCCACTTAAAATCAGATCATAATCCGCACTGCCCTGTTCCAGTTGTTGCACCAAAAAGGCACGGCTGACCGGGCGGACGTTCACCTTTAGCCCTGCCCGCACCAATTCGTGCCGGATAAACTCCGCCATTTTCAGCGGGTGCAAACCATACACCCGTTTTTCATCGATCACCCATAATACAAGCGGTCGGTTAAGCGGTTTTTCCGGCAAATTTGCCGCTGCCTCGTTTGGTACAATCGGGCGGAAATCTGCCATCAACGCAGCGGGCAATACGCCTTGTGCCACCTGTGCCGCCCCATAAAATAACACCTTCGCTAACCGCTGACGATCAATAGATTGGGCAATATAACGGCGTAGGGCAATATCTTGCATTTGCGGTTGCTGCATATTAAACGCCAAAAATGCTAAATTTGCCCCTTGATTTTCCACCAAATAGCCCTGCTCGGCGTTTAACACGGATAATTGGCTTAATTCCGGAAAAGCGGAAATATCGCACTCATTATTCAGAAATTTCGCCATTCTGCCCGTGCCGGTAGTGGAGAAATCCACGATCATATTCTCAATATGTGCTTTTTCGCCCCAATAATGCGGGTTCGGTTTGAGGCGGGCGAAATCGTTTTGAGCGTAGCTTTCCAACTGGTAAACGCCCGTGCCGACCGGCAAAATATCTAACTGGCTGAGGTTGTCGTCCGCATTCAGTTGCAACGCATACTCTTTGGAGAGTATCACCGCATATTGACTGGACAAATACGCCGGCAATGACGCATCGGGGCGGGTTAATTCGATTTTGACCACATAGGGCGAAGGGGCAAACACGCGGGCAATTTTGCTCTTTAAATCAATACTTTCAAAATAGGGGAAATGGGTACGATCCGCCCATTCGTCTTGATTTTCTTGACGCTGCGCCGCATCCAGCTCGGATAATTCTTCGTGGCGGTTCATCACACGATTGAGGGAAAACACCACATCGTCGGCATTAAAGGCACGGCTCGGCGTAAACCATTTTGTTTGATGAAATTGTACGTTTTTGCGTAGTGTGAGGGTGATTGTCAGCCCATCATTACTAATCTGAAAATGTGTCGCCAATGCCGGCTTTAAGCGGTTATGCCGTGGGTCAAACTCAAACAGTTTATCGTAAATTTGCTCCGTTACCACGTTCATATTAGTGCCGACATCCGCTTTTTGCGGGTTGAAGGAAAAACCGCTAGCGTTGGTGCAATAAACCAAGCTGTTATCCAGCAGATCCGACGGTATGCGGGGCGCACTGTAAGCGGTCGGTTGTAATCCGATAATTGCAAAAAACGTACTGAATGCGACCGCTTGTGTTAAGTTCTTCATCATTTTATTTCCCGATGCCGTAAATTCGCAGTTTGTTTGCCACGGCGGTATGCGAAATGCCTAGCCGTTGGGCAAGTTTGCGGGTGCTAGGATATTCGGCGTAAAATTTGCGTAACAGTGAAGCTTCAAAGCGATTCACCAATTCGTCCAATGTGGCGTTTTCAAGGTGGCTGATCTCCGCTTCAATCGCCATCGCCTGCGGCAGATCCAAATCCTGCACCGATAATTGATTGGTCGCCAGCGAACACGCCCGATAAATCGCATTGTACAATTCCCGCAGATTGCCGACCCACTGATAGCCCTGTAAGGCGTTAATAAAGGCTTCATCATAATAAGGCGGAGCAATGCCAAGTTGCTGGCTGATTTGGGCGACAAACTGAGCGACCAGCAGCGGCAGATCCCCCTGACGCTCCCTCAGCGGCGGTAAATTCAGGGTTAATACGTTCAAACGGTGAAAGAGATCTTGCCGCACTTTGCCCTCTGCAACCAAGGTGGCTAACGGTTGTTGAGAGGTGCAGATCACCCTTACGTCTACGTGAATTTCCTTATCTTCTCCCACCCGCCGAAATGAGCCGTCATTCAGAAAACGCAGTAACTTCGCTTGCATTTCTAACGACAATTCGGCAATGCCGTCCAATAACACTGTTCCGCCGTTAGCATACTCGAAAAAGCCGATGCTTTCTTGCCCGTTGCGGCGATGCCCGAACATTTCGCTCTCGGCCTCCTCTGCCGGCAAACCGGCACAATTCACCGCAATGAATTTTTGGTCTCGGCGAAAGCTGAATTGATGGCAGGCTTTGGCAAAGAGATCTTTGCCCGTCCCCGTTTCCCCTTGAATGAGCAGTGGAGCGTTGAGGGTAGCAAATTTTTTCGCCTGTTCAATCACCGCCCGCATTTTCGGGCTGTTGCCGATAATATGATCAAAGTCGCTGTTCTGATTTGCCATAAACTGACGCAAATCGAGCTGCATTGCCTGTTGAGATTGTAAATTCACCACATAGCCGAGCAAGCGGTTTTGCCCTGCTTCCCATAATTCGAGGGGCAGCACGTCCATTCGCCATACTTGATCGTGAAATTGAATCGGGTGGGAAATCGGTTGTCGGGTATCGTTTTGAACATTCAAGCCTTGCTGTAAAACGCTCGGATACCATTTGGTGCGATTGAGATTGACGATCACCTCATTCAACGGAACAGCCTCAAGGGTGGCAATGTGTTGCTTTTTCTTTGGCAGGGTTGCCCGATAAATCGGCAGCAACAGTTTACAGGCTTGGGAGTTGGCAAAAGCGATTTTACCGTGAATATCCAACGACAACACCGGATTTGGTAAGGCTTCAATCAAGGCTTGCAGCTCTAAATTCTTACGCTCTTGGGGAAGATGATGTAAGGCTTGAACGGTAATGACACTCGGAATTTTTTTGATTTGACGCAGCAGTTCTGCCTGATGTTGTTGCTCAATAGCTTCGGTGCGTAAATAGATCAAGCCTTTTTCCGCCTGCTTTTCCAGCTCGATGCCCTCTAAATTGATGCTCTGTTTGGCAAGTAAACTTAGAATATCCTGAGCTACCCCGATGCGTTCAATACATTCAATCACTAATCGCATTTCAATCCCCCTTTGCAAATTTTGTGGTTAATCTCACCGCCTGTTGTAGAGGTTATCATACTCCCAAACGCTAAATTTGGAAACTTTTGTTTACGTTTTAGTCCAAAAAACAAAGGAACGCAGCGAGGCGTTCCTTATATCTAGCGATGAAAACAGCGTCCGTTAGGAAATGGTCGTCCCTTCCGTTGTACCGGTAACCACCGCTTTTAACGCACCCGGTTTACCCATATTGAAAACACGGATCGGCATACCGTGATCACGGGCAAGGGTAAAGGCGGCTAAATCCATCACTTGCAACTCTTTTTCGATTACTTCGGCATAGCTTAATGTTTGATAAAGCACCGCATCGGCATTTTTTGCCGGATCTTTATCATACACACCGTCCACTTTGGTCGCTTTTAACACGACATCCGCTTCAATTTCAATCCCACGCAAGCAGGCAGCGGAATCGGTGGTAAAGAACGGGCTACCCGTACCGGCAGAGAAAATCACCACCCGTTTTTCACGCAACATTTTGATCGCTTCCGACCAGTTATAAGTATCGCAAATGCCGTTTAATTGGAATGCCGACATCAATTTTGCATTCACATCAGCACGGTGGAGAGAATCTCGCATCGCCAAGCCGTTCATTACGGTGGCTAACATTCCCATATGGTCGCCGACCACACGGTTCATTCCCGCTTTGGCTAGTTTTGCGCCACGGAATAAGTTGCCGCCGCCCAATACGACTCCGACTTCTACACCCATTTCCAGTAACTCTTTGATCTCTAACGCCATTCTATCTAAAATAGACGGGTCAATCCCAAAACCTTCCTCGCCCTGCAAGGCTTCACCACTTAATTTTAACAAAATACGTTTATAAATCGGATTACTCATCGTTACCTCTTGCGCTGTCAGAATGTAAAAAAATCGGATTATTATAGATGATCTTTTTCAATTCTAAAAGAGAACGCCCATAGCCAGCCCCGATTATTTTCGGTAAAATTTCGTCTATTTTTTCCGGATTTTTTGACATTATGTCCATTTTTAAGTTTATCCCACCGCTTGCAAGTCTAGGCTTGGCGGCATTCGGCAGCTTCTTAATGTTGCTCGGTTCGGGCTTTTTCCCCTCGCCGACCGCACAGGAAATCTCCCTGCTGACGCTGGTTTGGCTGCTGTTAAACAGTAGCAAAAAAGCCTTTTATGCGTTGCTGCTCCCGATTGTTAGCCTGTATGCGCTCTATACGCCGATCGGTTTAACTTTTGGTGCGCCCTCGTATCAATATGTCGCCTCTGTTTTCGCCACCGATTTGCAAGAGAGTCGGGAATTTTTCCGCCAAATCCCGCCGCTGCATTATCTGGCAATGGTCGGTATTTTTGCCTGTTTATTGCTTTTCCGTTATCTGACCGAACGGTTTCGGGTGCGATTTCACCACAATCGCACCTTTCTGGTCGCCGCCATTTTGCTCGTGTTTATGTCCACGCCGCCGTTTAAGTTTTTGCACGAAAGCTATTCGGCAAGCCGACAGGTGAGCCAAGAGTTAAGCCGTTTAAACGGGCTGACTATCGACAGTGCGTGGGGGCAAGCCCGCCTTATCGGCGATCAATATGATGATTATGTGTTGGTTATCGGCGAAAGCGCCCGTAAGGATTACCACCACGCCTACGGTTACCCTTCGCCCAATACGCCCTTTATGAGCAGCGCTAACGGTACGTTAATTGACGGTTTAACCGCCGGCGGCACGAATACGATTGCTTCGCTCAAAGTGATGCTGACCCTGCCGGACACGCTCAACTGGGAGGGAGACTATACCCATAGCCTGATTGATCTGGTGAAATCCGCAGGCATTAAAACCGTCTGGCTCTCCAATCAAGGCTACCTCGGCACGTTTGACACACCGGTTTCCGCCCTTGCCAATAAAAGCGATGAAACGATTTTCCTTAAATCCGGCGATTCGTTTTCGCAAAATATCAGCGATTTTGCCCTTTTGCCGATCTTCCGCCAAATTATTACGCAGCCGAGTAAGCAAAAACGGTTTATCGTGGTGCATTTATACGGTTCTCACCCGATCAGTTGCGACCGTTTAACCGATTACCCCAAACTTTATGATGACGCGACGTTGCCGAAAAAATATCACAACCTAAATTGCTATGTCTCGTCCATTAAAAAGACCGATGAGCTATTGGCAACGCTGCACCAATATTTGACGGAAAATTACCAACAAAACCAACGCCGCTTTTCAATGGTCTATTTTGCGGATCACGGACTTGCCCACAGTATCAGCGAGGATAACATCGTCATTCACAACAGTAGCGGCAAAAGCCCTCGCCATTTTGATGTACCGTTGTTTAAAATCGCCAGTGATGATCACGAGCGAAAGGTCTATCAAGCGGTCAAATCCGGCTTAAATTTTACCAATGGCATTGCAAACTGGTTGGGCATTGAACACCCGAAACTGGATAAAAGCCTCGATCTGTTCAGCCCGCAATCGCACCCTGACGATTACGGGCTGAAAGGGATTATCGGCAATTTTAACACGCTGCCCGATCCGGCAATCCCGATACCTACGCCATAGCCGATCAGCTATTGGCAATCAACACCGCACGTTTGGGGGCAGGATAGCCCTCAATCGTTTTGGAATGGTCGGTCGGGTCGAGAAAATCGATCAGCGATTCATTTTCCAACCAATCGGTTTTACGCTGCTCGGCTAAAGTTGTAACGGCTTCATCAACACAACGCACATTTTTAAAGCCGACTTTTTCCAACCAGTTGATTAACGCCGGCACGGACGGAATAAAATAGACGTTTTTCATTTTCGCATAACGGTCTGACGGCACTAGCACATCATTCACATCACCGTCAATCACGAGAGTTTCCAACACCAATTCCCCGCCTTTGACTAATTGATTTTTTAATTGGGAAAGGTGATCGAGCGGCGATTTACGGTGATACAACACCCCCATTGAAAATACCGTATCAAAGGCGTGCAACGGTTGCATTTGCTCAATGCCGAGCGGGATTAAATTTGCCCGCCGATCGTTATTCAACAATTTCCGCACCGCTTCAAACTGGCACAAAAACAGCTCGGTCGGGTCAATACCGACCACCATTTTTGCCCCTTCGCCAACCATTCGCCACATATGATAGCCGCTGCCGCAGCCCACATCTAAAATCGTCCGACCGTTTAACGGCGAAAGGTGTGGCAGTACCCGATCCCATTTAAAATCGGAACGCCATTCACAATCAATATGTACGCCGTAAAGGTGGTAAGGGCCTTTCCGCCACGGCATTAGTTGCTTTAAATGGTAGGTTAAACGTTGCCACTCACCGTCGCTCAACGGTTCTGTCAAACGGGCTTCAACTTTATCGGTTAAATTTACTTCAGCCGCCAACTGCGGCAAAAATTCGACCACTTTTGCCCATTTAGCATAATCGCCGTGAGTCTGTTTTTCCCACTGTTTGAGTTGCAGAGGCAAGGTTTCCAGCCACGCAGCCAATGGACTGGTAGCAATTTGTTGGTAAAAAGGACGGAAATCAATCATATTTTTCGATATAAGGTTATTGAACGTCTTATCATAATATAAATAATGCGAGGGATAAACCTGAATGCTCACAAGCAAGCGGTCGGTTTAGCGAGATTTTTTGCCATTTTCAGCGACATAAATTCAATTCCGCCCGTTTCGGCGATACACCACGTTTGTCCTCATCAGAAATGTTAAAAGAATGCGGCTGTTAATCCCCGCCTGTTGCCTGACAATGACGTTTAAATCGGCGTGTGTATCATTGCGGATAATATCGGATTTTGAAAAACAAAAAAAGCCAAACGCAAGGTTTGGCAAATAACTAAAAATGAATAAAATTTTCTTCGTTTTCACGAGTGCTTTATCGACTGTATGTGGTACGGCGATAAAACTTCCCGATCGTAAAAAAAAAAAAACGGTTGTCAATAAAAATTTACTTTTTCCCTGCCCTATTTTTCAGGCGGCATTTCTCGTATCAATCCTTCCTGCTGATAAGAAAATAGCAATTCGCCCTGCGGATTAAACACCTGCCCGCGTGTAATGCCTCTGCCGGCGTAAGCGTTCGGGCTATCCAATGCAAACAGCAGCCATTGGTTAAAATCGAACGCACGGTGAAACCACATACTGTGGTCTAAGGTCGCAATACGCATAGTCGGTTGCATCACACTGCGTGCGTGGGGGTGTAACATTGTCAAAATACAGTGAAAATCGCTGAAATAGGCGGCTAAACATTGGTGTAACCGCACATCTTGTGGGGCTTCACCGTTCACTTTTGCCCAAATCTGCTGTTCAGCCGGTAATCTTTGTGGCTCAAACGGGTTATTCGGGTATTTTATCCGCACGTCAAACGGACGTTCGGTCTGAAAAATCGCTTTTAATTTCGGCGGTAGGTGCGCCGCCAACGCATAAATAAGCTGATTTTCCGAGGCAAACGCTGCCGGCTCGGCAACGTTCGGCATCTTAACTTGATGACTAAAGCCCGCTTCGTCCCGTTGAAAAGACGCCATTGTGCGGGCAAGCAAATGATTGTGCTGCATTGCATTAACGTTCACCACCGTGAAACTATTGCCCTGACGCAATATTTCCGTATGGTAGATAATCGGCACGCCCACCTCACCCGCCTTAATAAAATAGCTATGGCAAGAGTGCAAATGCCGCTCTAACGCCACCTTTTGCGTCGCGGCTGCGAGGGATTGCGCCACAATCTGCCCGCCGAACACCTGCGGTAAGCCTAAATCTTCACTCTGCCCGCAAAACCGATGTTCGTCCAACGGTGTGAGGGTGAGCAGTTGGATAAGTTGAGTCAGCCGATTTTTCATCATCACGTCCTTTTTGATTGTTTTAGCCCATTGTACGCAAATCGGTAGGGCAAGCGGTCGGATTTCTCACACTTTTTGCAAAAATTTACACCAATCGCACCGCTTGTTAGGCACAGGGCTTGTTTTATGGCAGGAATTTCCCTATAATCCGAGCCCTTACACAAACAGTGTAATCCGATGAGGGCGTTTTTGGTTTCTCGCAATAACATTCGGTTTACTTGGTCAGGTTCGGAAGAAAGCAGCCAGAATCGAAATGTTTATGTGCCGAGTTTTGCTGGAAACGCCCTCACCTTTTTCCAAATTTACAAATAAGGGCAATTTTCCAACCGCTAGGCGACTTTTACCTGTCTGAATTTATCCAGCCATAACAGAAAATTGGCATAAATTGTCCCGGCAACAGAATGCCACACACACGCAACGGCACACACCACCGCCGATTCCGGTATGGTCGGGAAAAATTTCATACTTAAGCCAGTTGCCAGCCCTGCGTTTTGAACCCCGACTTCAATTGAAATCGTTTTCTTTTTCGCCAAGCTCATTCCGAACAGTTTGCCGGCTAAATAGCCTAACCCGTAGCCGATGATATTATGAAAAATAATGCAGGCTAAGATTATCACACCGGACTGCAAAAAATAGTTGCCATACAGGGCGACTACACCACCAACAATAAAGGCAAAGTTGATCACGGCAATCCCCGGCATTAAGGCTTGCACATCTTGAAACCATTTTTTGCGATGTAGCCCGATGTTTAAACTCGATCCGACAACTACGGGTAACACCGTTACCAATAACATAAATTTAAACATTGCCCAGCCGTCCATTGCGACACTCTGCCCGACCAAATAATTTAATAACAGTGGGGTCATTACAGGGGCAAGCAGCGTGGAAACCGTCGTCATTCCAACCGAAAAGGCAACATCACCTTTGCATAGAAATGCCATAATATTTGAGGCAACCTCGCCCGGACACGAGCCGACCAGTACCAAGCCTAAAGTCATCGCCGGCGAAAGTGAGAGGCTTTGCGCAATCGCAATGGCGACAAACGGCATTACCGTATATTGTGCCACCGTGCCGATAAGAATATCCCAAGGGCGTTGGGCAAGGATTTTGTAATCCTCAACCCCTAACGTCATTCCCATTGAAAGCATAATCAGACTAAGTACGACTATTTGCGCATCGCCCTTTACCCATTCAAACAAGCTAGGCTGATAAAAGGTTAGACACGCTAATAAAATGATAAATAATGCGGTAAATTTCGCCAAAAAATAACTGGCTTTTTTCAGTAATGTCAGCATTTTTCACTTCCTTTAATGTTGTTATTGTCAGATGTTCGTTTTATCAAGAACACGCTACCATTATCAAAAGTGTGGAAAAATATCAATACTGAAATAAATACAGCTATTTTAAAATGACTTATTTTCACCCAATTTTATCTGTACCTTTTCCGAAAAAATAAAACGCTCATAAATTTATATATTAGTTAATATGTCTATTATTAGAATAAACCAAATATATTCAAATTCAGTTTACCTTTTAGAAAAAATAGCAATATTATGTAGCAGTTGCACAAATTTGCTTTTTGTTCACTTGTAGAAACAAACTGTGTGTATCCGAATGTTAACCTATTGAAATAATTTGATTTTTATAAAGGACACACGCAGTGTGTCCCTACATTCTGTTAAAATGTCTATTTTTGTGCATTTGCTACATAATACCGAAAAATAGACACTAATGCCTAAACATAAAATAAAAGCTGAATGGATTCCCCTTCAGCTTTTATAATATCACCTTACAATATACTTTCTCTATTAAGGTATTATTTTGAATATTTATCGACTAGCTTATTGATTGCTGGAATAATTGTGCCTTGTACAATCTGATTACTAAATTTAGCAGACTCTTTCATTTTTGCATACAGAGCCTGTTCTTCTGCTGGTGACATTTTCGATGCCTGCTGTGTTACTCCAAAGTTTGCCTGTAATACCGCCGTACCAAACCGGGTGTAATCGGATAAACGTGTCGCTATTGCGGCAACCTCTGCATCTTGAATATTCAGTTTTGCTAACTGTTCATCAAACTGTTTATTCCAATCAATCAGCTTTTGCCCCTCTGTTGCAATAAATTGCGCTAATGCCTCTTTATCTTTTCCAAGCTCACGAACCTTTTGTTGAAAGGCTTGCTTGATTTTATTACCTTCAACTTCACTTTTGTCCCAAAAGGCATTTAGTGTTTGTAAATCTTTTAAACCCGTTGCCGATTTTTTATCGGAAATCGCAATAGGCTCTAATAATTTTGGATTTGGTGTAGGAAAAACAAGTTCTTGGGCTGCCGTTTTTTCTGCAACTTGCGCCTGCGGTGTACTTTCAGTTGCAGCAGCTGTCGCCTTATCTTCAACTTTTTTATCACAAGCGGCTAATCCTAATGCCATTAGCATTGCCAAACTCACTTTCGTTAAATGTTTCATCAGTGTCTCCTAAGGTTTAGTATTAAACAGTTGTTAATTTATCCCTGATAAGTAAAGCACGCTACCTGATAAATGTAAAGAAATATTACCTCATACTATCGCTATGCAATGTGCCTTGTTGATAAACATACTTTAACTATACTGCCCACTCACACGCTAACCGTTGCCGAATTTGATTAAAATCGGTGGTTTGGACTAGCCGCCCGTTCTCAAACACGACCTCTAACATATCACCGCTGAAATCAGCTTGTGCGGTTAAGCCGTCAATATAGTGGTCGGGCGACAATACTTTTACCCTGCCTTTTTGGGATTTTTTCAAGCCGTTATCGGTTTTGGGGTTTTTAAAAATCGCTTTTTCCTGACCGTTAATCGTCATTGAGGTGGCTTTGGTGGCAAAACCGAGCGTATCCCGTGTATTATGCTGATAAGTGAGCGACCCAACGCCAAAGACAATATTGCTGGCAGCGAAGCCTTTTTCTTTCAAGCCGGTTAAAATCCGCACCATTTTTTCAAAATTCACGCCGTCGCCGTAAATTGCGCCAATGTGGGCGTCCAACACTTTATAGCCCTTTTGGTTAATCGTGCCGCCGAAAATATCCCACAGGCATTCAATCAAGCCTTTGCGTTCGTGTTCGGTTTCCGCCTGCGGATCGCCGCAAATAATCGCAAAGGAATCGCCGCTGTCCGGTCGAATAATCACTTTGGCATTCGGCGGGCGCGCCATAATTTCCGCTTTCAAACGAGGCAATGTTTCACAAATATTCCGCCAAAAATCCGTTGTGTCGGCAACAATCGAGAGCATAGTGTCAGGGTGTGCTGCCATTAAATACCGGAAAGTCGGCAATTCATCGACGCCGTGTGCACTCATTACCGAGTGTTCCGAGGCGGGAATTGACGTGCCAATCAGCCCTTCCGCACCATAATAATGTGCCACATAAGCTATTGCCGGAATGGTGTCCGTCCCCAAAAATGCGGTGAGATGCCCTGCCCCTGATGTTTCCGCCGACTCTAATGAACTCATTCCCCGCATTGAAAAATCGTGGGATTGAAATACAACGTGATCATCATTATCGCAAGTTTGGCAGGCAAATGCCGTTAAGGTGAGCCGATAGCGGCGGGCAATTGAGGCGGACGTCATCGGCTGCCACATCGACACATTGATCAAGGTTTCCAAATAATTGGTCAGCCAATAAAAATCCGTGTGGGTATTTTCAATCGTCATTACCGGCACTTTGATTGCCACCGTTTTACCTTCCGGTATCGCTTTAATCCGCAGCGGCAAATAGCCTAAAGCGTGCAAGCGGGCAATATGATCGCCCGAATCCTGTTGGTTCAAGGTGGCGGTGATAAAATCGCGATATTCCTGCACTACCTCATTTTGAGGGCGGGCAAAAAAATTGTCATTAAAATAATCGATCAAATATTTACGAATAAAGGCTTGAAAACCAAAAGAGACGACACGGTCAAGGTGCGGGGCGAGTTTATTACTGCGGGGGGTAAGGGTGCTGTAAATGATCTCCGTTCCTTGCGGATACTGCAAGCGGTGCGATACTTTATAAAAATCGCAAAGTAAGCTCGGAATAGCAGTTGCTCGTGCTAATTTTGGCATAAAATATGGCATATTCTTTCCTTTTTGCCCAAATTTAAACGGGCATTATCATAAACCACCTCCGCAAAAAAGCAAATTAAATAAGACAAAATTTTTTATTCCCACCTATAAAAACACTCATTTGCCAACCATACGCTACGCTTATCTATTCCGTAAAAATTCCCAATTTATTTCACGCATTTCGGCAATTCCCGTGCTAAAATTTGCTAATTTTTACTGATTAGCGGGAAATCTAATGACGAAACAGACGCTTTTAACCGCACAAGGCGAACGCATTGCGATTGTCGCCGGTTTACGCACCCCTTTCGTGCAACGAGATACGGGCTTTAAATCCTCTTATGCGACTGATCTCGGCACAATGGTAACAAACGAACTTTTAAGCCGCACCGCGATTGATCGCACGAACATTGAACAATTAGTGTTCGGGCAGGTCATTCAACAGCCCGATATTCCCAACCCTGCCAGAGAGATTGCCCTCGCGTTAAATATGCCGACCTTGCAGGCTTACACCCTGAGCAGTTCGTGTTTATCGGGGTTGCAAGCCTTAGTGAATGTGGCGGGCAGCATTGTCAGCGGATCAATCTCTGCCGGTATTGCCGGCGGCACGGATTCGATTTCCAATGCACCGTTAAGCATCAGCCCACGGGTGATTTATAAGTTCAAACAGATTTTCAAAGCCCCAACCTTAGAAGATAAATACCGCCTGTTTCGTCAATTCTCGTGGCGGGATCTCAAACCACACGGGGTCAATCTCAAAGATTATATGACGCAGCTTTCCGTTGCCGATATTTCCGAGCGAATGGCACAGCAGCACCATATCAGCCGTGCCGAGCAAGACGAATACGCCCGCCAATCCCACCTTAAAGCACAAAATGCGTGGAAGCTCGGCTTATTCAAAAACGATGTAATGCCGTCTTTCCCTCGTCCTTATAGCGATTTTGTGGTGTCGGATACCCTCGTCTCTGCCGCAGTCCGCTCTAGCTACTATGAACGCTTTTCGCCGTTACTGGATAAAAATTACGCAACCGTTACCGAAGCCAATATGCCTAAACCCGTTGACGGTGCTGCTGCTGTTCTGCTAATGCGGGAAAAGCAAGCGAAAACCTTAGGCTTAACGCCGCTCGGCTACATTAAAAGTTATGCGATTACCGGCAATGATATTTGGCAAAATATGTTTATGGGAGCAACATTGGCGAGCAGTCTTGCCCTTGAGCGAGCCAAGCTGACCCTGCAAGAGATGGATTATATTGATATTCACGAAACCTCCGCCGCACAAATGCTGGTTAATATGCAACTGTTTGCCTCAACGGAATTTGCAAAAAATCAGCTCAATCGCACCGCGTGTTTGGGGGAAATCGATCCGGCGAAGCTCAATCATCTCGGCGGCTCGATTGCCTTTGGCAACCCACGGGCTGCCACCAGCCTACGCATTTTAATTCAATCCCTGCACGCACTAAAACATCGGGGCGGCGGTTTATCGTTGGTTGCCTCTAGCGGCTTAGGCGGCTTGGGGGCGGCAATGGTACTGGAAAGCGAATAAGGAATGACAATGACAACACCTTCAACCTACCCTGCTTCACCGTTTCAGGTGGAGATTGACGACAACCAAATCGCCGTAGTACGCATTGATGTGCCAAACAATCCGCATAACTGGTTGCCCGATTATTTTATTGATGATTTGCGTACCGTCATCGGTTCGGTCATTTATCAACAAGCGAAAGGGCTGATTTTCGTCTCCGCCAAGCCTAAATCCTTCATTAAAGGCTATAAGCTGGATGGATTACGCCATAAAACCACCGAGCAATTACAGGCATTTTCCCGTGATGCTCAACGGGTAATGCGGGAAATCAACACCTTAAAAATACCGGTGGTGGCAGTCATTGATGGAGATTGTTTCGGCGTGGGGTTAGAATTGGCTTTGGCGTGCGACTACCGTATCGCCAGTGAGGAAAGCTACACCAAATTTGCAATGCCGCAAGTGCGTTCCGGCATTTTACCCTTTGCCGGCGGCACACAGCGTTTACCCCGTTTAATCGGCTTGCCACAGGCAATCCCACTGTTAGCCTCCGGTTATAAAATCGGGGTGGAAAAAGCGTTACAGATCGGGCTGATCGACAAAGTGATCCCCGCAGGTAATCTGTTTGAAAGTGCTTATACCCTGCTTTTAAATAATCAAGTGCAAAAAATCAACCATAAACACCCGCTTGATCGGATGAAAAAATGGCGTAAGCAGCTTGAAGGCACACCGTTTATCCGCCAAAAATACCTTGATTATGTCGATAACCACCTTTGGCACAAAGCCTTCGGCAATTACCCTGCCGTTACGCATCTGCTCACGCTACTCAAAGAGCCGCATTTTAAAGAGGGGCTGATATTAGAGCAAAATGCGTTGGTCGAACTGTTCCATACCGAAGAAGCCCAAGTATTGATGAAGCTCAAGCGGGCAGAACGGGCAATGAAAGAGCAATACATTGATTTATCGAAAGTCAAAGATGTCCGCCAAGTTACCGTACTGGGCAGCGGCTATATGGGGGCGGGCATTGCCTATTTGACGGCGAATAATGCGCAAATTCCGGTCAGAATTAAGGATATTCACCCGTCTGAAATTCAAAAAGCCCTGCAAAAATGTTACGAGTTAATGCAAATGGCGGTGGCGAAAAAAACGCTCTCCCACGGTCAAATGATTCAGCGAATGAATTTAATTACCGGCGGCGAGCGGTTAGTAGCAGGCAAATCGACCGACTTTATTATTGAAGCGGTGTATGAAAAATTGGAACTCAAACAACAGATGGTGCGGGAAAGCGAAAGTTACTATCACGACCAAGCGATTTTTGCCACCAATACCTCGACCTTTGCGATCCGTGATATTGCCAGCGTGGCGACCCGTCCTCAAAATGTGATCGGGTTTCATTATTTCAGCCCGGTTACTACACGGCAGATGGTGGAAATTATTCCCCACGAAACAACCTGCCAAAATGCGATTGCCACGGCGATTCACTTTGCCATTCAACAAGGCAAAATCCCAATGTTAGTGGCGGATAAGCAGGGCTTTTTCATCAACCGTATTCTCACGCCGTTTTTATTGGAAGCGATTCAATGTATTGTCGAAGGGGAAGCGATCGAGTTTATCGACCGTTCTCTACAAGAATTTGGCTTTAAAATCGGCCCACTGGCAATGATTGACGACATCGGCTTGGACGTGTTAGCCAAATCCAATCCGGCAATGGTTGCCGAGCTGGGCAGCCGTTTTGCCCTGCCGGAAAGCGTGGCATTGCTGATTAAAAACGAACGCAAAGGGCGTAAAAACAGACGGGGCTTTTATATGTACGACAATAAAGGCAACCGTATTCAAGAAGATAAAAGTATTTATCACGTAATGGAGACCATCACCCGCAACGATTTGGAATCGGAAGAAATCGTACGCCGCTGCTTGCTACGAATGATCAACGAAGCGTGCTGGTGCTTGCAGGATAACGTGATCCGCTCGACAGACGAGGGCAACGTTGCCTCGGTACTCGGCTTTGAATTTCCGGATTTCCGTGGCGGCATTTATGCATATATCGAAAAAATCGGTGCAACCGAAATCGTAAGCCAACTGCGTAAACATTCTCAACGCTACGGTGAACGCTTCACCCCGTGCGAATGGTTGTTAGCCAAAGCCAATACACAATAATGCCTTTGCAAGCGGTGCGTAACAACGAAAAACTTGCAAACCAATTCATCAACTCAAGAGGAAAACTTATGAAACTGTCCAAAATTGCCCTATCTGTCATCGCCCTTGTCGGTATCGCCGGCGTGGGCGGCAGTTATTTTACCGGAAAACAGGCAGAGCAACGCTATCCCAATATGTTCGCCCAAGCCAATCTGCAACTTAAGCGGCTTGAAGCCCAAGGGATAAAAGCGGAATTTAAAGATCTCCAATTTGAACGCCACTGGTTTAGTTCTGAGGCAAAATATGTATTTGAAATCAATGCCGATAGTAAGCAATACCGCATTCAAGGAGAAGATACGCTCTACCACGGGCCTTTTCCACTTAACCGCCTCCAAAAAGGGAATATCATTCCAATGGCAATCAGTGGCGATAGCCGTATGATTTTCCCTGACGAGCTAAAAGATCTCATCAATAATCAAACAGCGTTTCTAAACAGTCATACGAATCTTAGTTACACAGGCAATTTAACCAGTGTTATCCATACCCAACCGCTTAAATCAACCTCCTTTGAAATGGCGGCAACGGAAACACAGTTAGATGGCAAACTCAGCGGCGACTTGTTCAGCGGGCTTACGACGACTGTCTTGCCTAAATTGAAATTTACCGACAACAATATAACCATCGAAGTCGATAACCTTGCTTATAAAGCAAACCTTGCTGCACCTAGCGATTTTGTACATTTGGACTTAGGAACACTATCAGCGACAATAGATAATATTGCGATCAAAAATAACATTCAACGCACGGCTATTGCTTACCAAAATATCCGTCTGAATGGCAATAATAACTTAAAAGGCGAGCGGTATGAGGGAGATGCCAATATCAATTTCGATCTTGTGTTAAGCACGCCGACCGCTCAGACATCATTAGGCAAACTCACCTTTAACTCCTTAATGGAGAGTGATGCCAAACTGACTAATGAATTTAACGCTTACCTGAAAAGTTTTTTGTTAGAGCGTTCACCACAATCATTTGAAAAATGGCACAATCTTGTGAAAAAAGGGATAAAGATACATATCACCCCATTGAAATTAAGCAATGATCAAGGCGAGCTATCGCTAGAACTGGTGGCAAACGGCAAGCCCTTTGAAACAGTAGCAACGCCTTCGCAAGCATTGGCATTATTACAAAAATCACACTTCAAAGTGAAATTTGATCTGCCGGTAATAAAAGGGCTCATCAACCAAATGGCACAAGTGCAAGGCGCAACGCCAGAGCAAGCCTCACAGCAAGCAGACTATGTCGTTGCCGAGTTAATCCATCAGCTCAAGCAAACCCAAGCGGTAAACATTGATGACAAACAAATCACCGCCGATCTCCAAATTGACGAAGGAAAAGTGCTGCTCAACGGGAAAGCATTATCAGATGCCGAAGTTCAAAATGCGCTGATAATGCTGATGTTTAGCTTAAATAGATTTTAACGATGAACAGGCAGTGGGGAAACCCACTGTCTATTGCGGTTTTAGCCCTGTTTAATCCGCTCAATACCCGAATAAACCGTGGCTCTGCCTTTACGGGTAAAAGCCAACAGGCTAAAACCATTCTCCCTTGCCATTCTCACCGCCATTTCGGTGGTTGCCGAAATAGCACACAGCATTTCCACCCCACAGGCAAGGCATTTTTGCACCATTTCAAAGCTGGCACGGCTAGTAACAAACACAAAACCAACGGGCTTATCCGCTTTGGCGTACCAGCCTAACAATTTATCTAACGCAACGTGGCGTCCAACATCTTCCCGTAGGGCTAACAATTTGCCGTGCGGATCAAAAAAGGCGGCAGCGTGGCTCGCCCCCGTCTGTTTTGCCAGCATTTGATGCTGCTCTAACTGCGCCAAGCAGTTGTCCAATACGCTGGGATCGACCGTTTGCAAGCGGTGAGATGGTCGGGAAAATTGACACTGCCGTGCCACTTGCTCAAGTTGCTCGACCCCGCAAATTCCGCAGCCTGTCCTGCCCGCCATTGTCCGCCGCTTTGCTTTTAGTGCGTGAAAACGGCGGGTGGAAATCTCCATTTGCACTTCAATACCGTGACAATGTTCCGCAATTTCCAAACCATAAAGCTCGCTTTTATCCGCTAAGATCCCTTCGGCAAGGGAAAATCCCAATGCAAAATCGGCTAAATCCTGTCGGCTACACATCATCACCGTATGGGAAATTCCGTTATATACCAAAGCAACCGGCGTTTCGGTAATCAAGTTTTCATCAACTGCATTCGATAAATACGAATCGTTCTTAAGGGTGAGACGAAAAGCGTGGGTTTGAACAATCGGCATTGGCTATTCCTTGAAAATTCCGTAAGAAAGTGGCAAATTTTGTTAAAAAATTGTATCATTTAGCCAAGTTTGGCTTATGTCAAAGTTTCGGCGGATTTTTCGTTTTATTCGTATAAAACAGAAGATCAATCCGATTATTCGGTAGATAATACCACGCTTTGACGAACCAAATTCAATTTAGTGATATTTTGAAGTTAATTTGACCACATTTGTGGTTTTTAGGAGTGATTATGCAGATCAGTAGAAGAAAGTTCTTTAAGATCTGTGCAGGTGGTATGGCGGGAACGTCTGCGGCAATGTTGGGCTTTGCGCCCGCAACGGCATTAGCTGCCCCCCGTGAATACAAACTCTTGCGTGCTAAAGAAACACGCAACACCTGTACTTATTGTGCTGTCGGCTGCGGTATGCTGTTATACAGTATGGGCGACGGTGCAATGAACGGTAAAAATAAACTATTTCACATCGAGGGCGACCCCGATCACCCGGTCAGCCGTGGGGCATTATGCCCGAAAGGCGCAGGCGCATTGGATTATGTAAACAGCGATCGCCGTGTGAAATACCCCGAAGTGCGTGAAGCCGGTTCAACCGAGTGGAAACGTATCTCGTGGCACGAAGCGATTGAACGTATCGCTAAACATATGAAAAAAGACCGTGACGCAAACTTCGTTACTCACAATGACAAAGGAGTTGAAGTCAATCGCTGGATGACCGCCGGTTTTCTCGCCGGCTCGGCGTGCAGCAACGAAACAGGGATTTTAACGCAAAAATTTGTGCGTTCCCTCGGTATGATTTTTACCGACAACCAAGCGAGTATCTGACACGGACCGACGGTGGCAAGTCTTGCCCCATCATTCGGTCGCGGTGCAATGACCAATCACTGGGTTGATATTAAAAATTCAGATTTAGTTATTGTGATGGGCGGTAACGCTGCGGAAGCCCACCCTGTCGGGTTCCGCTGGGCGATTGAAGCCAAAAAGCAAAACGGTGCGAAATTGATGGTGGTTGATCCACGCTTCAACCGTACCGCTGCGGTGGCGGATATTTATATGCCGTTACGTTCAGGCACGGATATTGCGTTTTTATCCGGCGTTATCCGCTATTTGCTTGAAAACGATAAAATTCAGCACGAATACGTTCGCCATTACACCAACGCAGCCTTCTTAATCAATGATGATTTCAAATTTGAAGACGGCTTATTCTCCGGCTATGACGAACAAACCCGTAAATACGATCGTTCCACTTGGGCATATCAATTTGACGAAACAGGGCAACCCAAACGGGATTTAACCCTCCAGCACCCTCGTTGTGTATTAAATATGCTTAAAGAGCACGTTTCCCGCTATACGCCGGAAATGGTCGAACGCATTACCGGTACGCCACAAAAAGATTTTCTGATCTTCTGTGAAGAAATTGCCAAAACCTCGGCACCGGATAAAGCGGCAACCTTCCTCTATGCGTTAGGCTGGACGCAACATACCGTCGGCGCACAAAATATTCGCACGATGGCGATGATCCAATTACTCTTGGGGAACATCGGCGTTTCCGGCGGCGGCGTGAATGCGTTGCGTGGGCATTCCAACGTGCAAGGGATTACCGATTTAGGCTTATTCCCGCATATGCTGCCGTCCTACATTCCGCTCCCAACCGAAGCGGATACCAGCCTTGATGCGTTCTTAAAACGGATTACCCCGAAAACGCTGATGAAAGATCAGGTCAATTATTGGCAGAATACCCCGAAATTTATGGTGAGTATGCTCAAATCTTTCTATGGCGATAACGGCACGAAAGAGAACGAGTTCGGCTATCACTATCTGCCGAAGTTACCAAAAGGCGGAATGGATCAGCTCCGTTACATTGAGGAAATGTACCAAGGCAAAGTAAACGGTTTCTTCTGCCAAGGAATGAACCCGATTGCTTCCTATCCAAATTCACAAAAAATCATCAAAGCCTTGAGCAAGCTCAAATATTTGGTGATTATGGATCCGTTGATTACCGATACCTCCGAATTTTGGATGAACCACGGCGAGTTTAACGATGTAAAATCGGAAGACATTCAAACAGAAGTCTTCCGCTTACCGACCACTTGTTTCGTTGAAGAAGACGGTTCAATCGCTAACTCCGGTCGCTGGTTACAATGGCACTGGAAAGGAGCTGAACCGCCGGGTGAGGCAAAAACGGACGGTGAAATTATGTCCGAACTGCGTGCCGAGCTTATCCACCTTTATCAAAAAGAGGGCGGCAAAGCACCGCTTGCACCGCTCGAAGCAATGAGTTGGGATTACGCCAACCCGCTTGAACCGAAAGCGGCGGAAGTGGCAAAAGAGAACAACGGCTATGCGTTAGAAGATCTTTACGATGCCAACGGCAATCTCATTCTCAAAAAAGGGCAACTGCTCTCCAGCTTTGCTCAAATGCGTGATGACGGTTCAACCTCCGGTGCGTGCTGGATCTATACCGGACAATGGACGGAAAAAGGCAATCAAATGGCAAACCGTGATAACGCCGACCCGTCCAATCTCGGCAACACGCTCGGCTGGGCATTTGCGTGGCCGCTCAACCGCCGCGTGCTATACAACCGTGCCTCTGCCGATTTAGCGGGCAAACCGTGGAATCCGAAACGCCAATTAGTCAAATGGAACGGCAAAAACTGGAACTATGTGGACGTTGCCGACTACGGCACTGCACCGCCGAACAGCCCTACCCTGCCGTTTATTATGCAGCCGGAAGGTGTGAGTGGCTTGTTTGTGCGTGAACGTATGGCGGACGGGCCGTTCCCTGAACACTATGAGCCGATGGAAACGCCAATCGGTACTAACCCGTTACACCCGAACGTGATTTCCAGTCCGGTAGCACGCATTTTGGAAAGCGATAAAGCCGATTTAGGCACGGCTGCCGACTTCCCGTATGTCGGCACAACCTATCGCTTAACCGAGCATTTCCACTATTGGACGAAAAACGCGCTGATTAATGTCATCGCTCAACCGGAGCAATTTGTGGAAATCAGCGAAGCGCTTGCCGCAGAAAAAGGTATCTCACACGGCGATAAAGTCAAAGTCAGCTCTAAGCGTGGCTTTATTAAAGCCGTTGCCGTAGTCACAAAACGGATTAGACCGCTAACGGCGGACGGCAAAACCATTCATACGGTGGGCATTCCAATCCACTGGGGCTTTGCCGCAACCACTAAAGCGAAGAAAGGCTTCTTTGCCAACAATCTGACCGTGCGTGCCGGCGATGCCAATACACAAACGCCGGAATCCAAATGTATGTTAGTCAATATCGAAAAAATCACGGAGGCATAAATGGGCGTACAAACTCAAGATATTATCAACGCCTCTGCTACATCGGGGCTGACACCGCCGCCACACGCCAGAGATCACAAATTTGAAGTGGCAAAACTGATCGATGTTACCACCTGTATCGGCTGCAAAGCCTGTCAGGTGGGCTGCTCGGAATGGAACGACATTCGAGCCGAGCCGGAAAACTGCGTCGGGGTTTACGATAACCCCGCCGATCTCAATGCAAAAGCGTGGACGGTAATGCGTTTCAACGAAGTGGAAGAAAACGACCGCTTGCAATGGCTGATCCGCAAAGACGGCTGTATGCACTGCGCCGAACCGGGCTGCTTAAAATCCTGCCCGTCGCCGGGGGCGATTATCCAATATGCCAACGGCATTGTAGATTTCCAATCGGATAAATGTATCGGCTGCGGCTACTGCATTGCCGGTTGCCCGTTCAACATTCCGCGTATGAATCCGGACGACAACCGTGTGTACAAATGCACTCTGTGTGTCGATCGGGTCAATGTAGGGCAAGAACCGGCGTGTGTCAAAACCTGCCCGACCGGTGCGATTCGCTTTGGCAGCAAAGACGATATGAAGCATTACGCCGAAAGTCGCATTGCCGATTTGAAATCCCGCGGCTACGAAAATGCCGGTTTATACGATCCGGAGGGGGTCGGCGGCACACACGTAATGTATGTATTACACCACGCCGACAAACCGGAACTTTATTCAGGCTTGCCGAAAGATCCGCATATCGACTCGACCATCAAACTCTGGAAAGATGTGCTAAAACCGGTTGCAGCTGTGGCAATGGGCGGTTTGGCATTAGCCGAAATCGCACACTATGTATCCATCGGCCCGAATACCGAGGAACTTGACGAACACGAAGACGAACAGGGAGGCAACAATGCGTAAAATCGAGATTGGCAACGACCAAAAAATCGTCCGCCATAAATTGCCCGCCCGCCTAAGCCACTGGCTGTTGGTGATCTGCTTTTTCACCACCGGCTTGTCCGGCTTGGCGTTCTTCTTCCCCGATTTTGCGTGGCTAACCGACATTCTCGGCACACCGCAGATCGCCCGTTTCGTCCACCCGTTCACCGGCTTAATTATGTTTGTTGCCTTCGTCAATCTCTGCTTGATCTACTGGCGGCATAACTTTCCGGAAAAAAATGACTGGGTATGGCTGAAAAACATCAAAGAAGTGCTAAAAGGCAACGAACACGCTGTGTCCGACAACGGCAAATATAATCTCGGACAGAAAATGCTATTCTGGACGCTGATTTTGGCGATGTTCACCCTACTTGCCACCGGCATTATTATGTGGCGACAATATTTCGCCCATAATTTCTCTATTCCTGTGATCCGCATTGCGATTTTACTGCACTCCCTTAGCGCGTTTTTACTGTTCACCGGCATTATGGTGCATATGTATATGGCGTTCTGGGTGAAAGGATCGATTCGAGGAATGGTCGAAGGCTGGGTAACGGTGCGTTGGGCGAAAAAACATCACCCACGTTGGTGGCGTGAAGAGGTGCTGCCGGAACTGGAAAAAGAACTGGCAGACAAACAACGAACCAAATAGCCACAAGCGGTCGGTTTCAAACCCCAAATTTGCAAACTGACATTCATAAGAGGGGCAACCGCCCCTCCTATTTTCTCAGCCTTTCACAATGTAAAGCATTAAAATGAGTATCCGAATTTTACCCGAAGACCAAATCAAACAAGCGGCAAGCAGTTTTCAGCACCCGCCTCTACTCTTTGCCAACCCAAAAAATCTCTACGCCCGCCGAGCCAAAAGGCTACGCCAACTCGCCGAAAATCACCCCTTTGGCGATTACCTGCAATTTGCAGCCCATTTAGTTGACGTTCAACTTGAATTGCTCGAAACACATCCGATTGCTAATATTTCAACACAACTGACCGCTTGCCTAAGCGGGCAGCAAGGCTTAAAGCCCCTTGATATAAAAACGTTTAAACGTTCAAACGAATGGCGCACCTTATTGATTGCCTTAATTGAAAAGTTCAAACCCTATGCCAACGACAGCATCCTTGCCACACTGGAATGGCTGGAAAAAGCAGCGGCAAACGAGCTAGAAACCCTCGCCGATCACCTGCTCAACGAACGCTACGAGCAAGTTGGCGCAGATAAAGCCGTGTTTTTATGGGCAGCACTTTCGCTCTACTGGGTACAACTCACCCAACAACTGCCCCGCCACATTCAAGGAGAGAACGGCGAACGCCACCGCTGCCCCGTGTGCGACTCTGCCCCCGTTGCCAGCGTCATTCACTTTGGCGATACCCAAGGCTTGCGTTACCTCCATTGCGCCTTGTGCGAAAGTGAATGGAATATGGTACGGGCAAAATGCTCCAACTGCGAACAGTCGGGCAAACTCGACTACTGGAGCTTAGACAGCGTGGAATCGCCAGTCAAAGCGGAAAGCTGCGGCGATTGCGACAGCTACCTCAAAGCGATGTATCAAGAAAAAGATCCTTATGTCGAGCCGATTGCAGACGATCTCGCCACCCTCTTTCTTGATGCGGAAATGGAACAAAAAAACCTCTCCCGCAGCGGCATTAACCCGTTTCTATTCCAAATCGCCGAGTAGTCGATACCATTGCAAGCGATGGGTTCGGTAATATACTTTGCAAAAATAAAGTGTAGAAGATCAAACTCAATCTGACAGTCCCCGTTTAAAACGATGTGTGTTTGTCAGATTAATTTGAGCTTAAATTTTTTTCTGCCCAAATTCGTTTTCCATCAACTAATGTTTCCATTGCCGTTCTTCCACAGCACATTTTTCCTCGATGGGTTCGGTGATGGTTATAATACAGCAACCATTCATCCAAATCAGCTTGTAATGTACTCAAATCCATATAAATTTTCTTCCTAAATGCCACTTGGTAA
>NZ_SPPA01000022.1:0-51826 GCF_004569585.1 Muribacter muris
AAGAGCATTTTGAACTGTATTTGAAGGAATGTGAATGGCGTTTTAACCACAGTGAAATAAAAGTTCAATTTTCCATTTTAAAACAATTAGTAAAGCAGAATTTATTCTAGTTATCTAGTACAGCCCCTAAAATAAAGTTAATGAAGAATATAGATCTTTTGCTTACTACGGTTTTCATAAGCCTTATTGATAGCTTTAGCCCTATTCATTTCTAATGTGCCTAAATCCTCAATCGCATCCTGACGTTGTTTACGCTCATCACGATAATCTTGCATTTCCATTGCTCTAATCTCGGCTCTACGTTGAGCTATCTGTTCATCCGTTTGAGCAGTTTGCTTAGGAAGGTAAAGTGAACTACAAGCAGATAGCGAAATTGCTACAGAGAAGAGTGAAACAAACTTAAGTAATTTCATATAACACCTCACTAAAGTAATCAAAATGTAAGTATATTAAACTTATTGTTCAATTTTAGCCAAAAAGCTGTTCAAATACAACACAAAATTTAAAACAATACATTTTTCAACATTAAATTACAAAAATAGTAAATTCCGTATAATAAAAAGGCTAGGTATCAGCCCTAGCCTTCTTCTATTTAGAACTAAAAACGATTAAACAATGCCCTGCTCCAACATTGCGGTTGCGACTTTTTTGAAGCCGGCAATGTTTGCGCCGTTCACATAATTGACAAAACCGTTCTCCGTGCCGTTTTCCACACAGTTTTGGTGGATATTTGCCATAATGTCGAATAAACGCTGATCCACTTCTTCACGGCTCCAAGACAGGCGAATAGCGTTTTGGCTCATTTCCAAACCAGAAGTCGCCACACCGCCCGCATTGGAGGCTTTACCCGGTGCATAAAGGATTTTCGCTGCAACAAACACCTCTACCGCCCCTAATGACGAAGGCATATTTGCCCCTTCCGCCACACAGATACAGCCGTTTTTGAGCAAGGTTTTGGCATCTTCGGTATCCAACTCGTTTTGGGTTGCACAAGGTAGTGCCACATCACACGCCACGCCCCACGGTTTTTGCCCGTCAAAATAGGCTAACCCCTGCTCTTGAGCATAAACGGATAAACGCTCACGGCGTTCGTTTTTCAAGGTTAATAACGCCGCTAACTGCGCTTCGGTCATTCCGTTATCCCCAAACTGTACATAGCCGTTAGAATCGGAAACGGTTAAAACTTTACCGCCTTTTTGCAATACTTTTTCCGCCGCATATTGCGCAACATTACCTGAACCGGAAATCACCACTCGTTTACCTTCAATGCTTTGCCCACGGGTGTTGAGCATACTCTCGGCGAAATAGACCGTACCGTAGCCGGTCGCTTCCGGACGGATTAAGCTGCCGCCCCACGTTAAACTTTTACCGGTTAGCACAGAGGTAAACTCATTGCGTAATTTTTTGTATTGACCGTACAAGTAGCCGATTTCACGACCGCCCACGCCGATATCCCCCGCCGGCACATCGGTATCCGCCCCGATATGACGGTATAATTCACTCATAAAGGCTTGGCAAAAACGCATTACTTCCGCATCGGATTTGCCTTTCGGATCGAAATCCGAACCGCCTTTGCCGCCGCCCATTGGTAAGGTTGTCAGCGCATTTTTGAACACTTGCTCAAACGCCAGGAATTTCAGCACGCCTAAATCAACGGTCGGGTGGAAACGTAAGCCGCCTTTGTAAGGCCCGATCGCCGAGTTCATTTGAACACGGTAGCCACGATTTACCTGCACTTGTCCGTTATCGTCCACCCAGGTTACCCGAAAGCTGATCACCCGCTCCGGCTCAACGATACGCTCTAATAATCCTTGTTGGGTATATTTTGGATTTTTCGCCAAAAACGGTGCAAGGCTGCCGAAGACTTCTTCAACGGCTTGGTGGAACGGGGCTTGCTCCGGATCACGTTGTTTGATTTTTTGGAAAAGGGCATTCAAATCGCTCATAAAAACTCCAGTATAAAAAAGAAAAGTTGTGTTTGATGGGTGATGAGTTTAGCAATGTTGTTGAGATTTGCAATATCAAATTAGAAAAATTTATATCAATAATTAAAAAAACTATGTTTAATCGCCGTTTTTTTGGTCTGTTTTGTGAAAGAGATCACATTTTTCAGCTGAATATTACCACTGACCAACAAAATATCTCCATCAGTCCCTTTTCCTGCGGAATTAGGCTACAATAACGGCAGGTTGCAAGCGGTCGGATACTAGCGTTTTTTTGCAACCGCTTTACATTCAGGTAAGTTATGAAAAATATCGATCAACACGAAATTGCAAAATTTGAAAAAATGGCGAAAAGCTGGTGGGATCCGCACGGCGATTTCAAGCCCCTTCACTTGCTCAATCCGGTTCGGCTCGCCTATATCAATGAAAAAGCGGGCGGTCTGTTCGGCAAACTGGTCTTGGATGTCGGCTGCGGGGCGGGCATTTTAAGCGAGGCGATGGCAAAGCAAGGCGCTGAAGTGATCGGCATTGATATGACCGATGAGCCGCTACAAATCGCCAAACAACACGCAGAGCAGAGCGGTTTAGCCATTGACTATCAACAAATCACTGTTGAAGATTTTCGCCAACAACTGACCGCTTGCGATCAGCCCAAATTCGATGTCATCACCTGTATGGAAATGCTGGAACACGTTCCCGATCCGCTCTCCATTATCCAAAGCTGCCAAGCGCTGCTCAAACCAAACGGCGTGCTGTTTTTATCCACCATTAACCGCACCTTTAAAGCCTATATGTTGGTGATTATCGGGGCGGAATATGTGCTGAAAATGCTGCCGAAAGGCACACATCAATTTGAAAAGTTTATCAAACCGGCGGAATTGCTGAATTGGTGCGATCAGGCGGGCTTAACCTGTCGGGAAATGGCCGGCTATCATTTCAACCCGCTATGTGAAACTTTCCGCCTTAACCACGATGTGAGCTGTAACTACATCGCTACCCTCACCCACCTTGATTAGCCTTTAGGCTAATCTCGGCTAAGGGTAACGGGCAGGGCTAAGGTATCCATCACAAAACTGAGAGGCAAATCCACCACCGCCAGCACGCCCAATACGCTACCCTCTTGAATAGCCTGAAAATCTCGGCGTACGCCGCCATAGACACGGTAATCATTTTCGGCAAAACTGATCACCGTACCGCAAGCGGTCAGTTGTAGCACTAAAGTTGCAAAAATCCCTCGTTTTAACCACTTAATGCCCTTGGCATTACCTTTTTTCATCACATCAGATCCTGTATCGGTAAACATACAAACTGTGCTTCGGGAAAATTGTCGGCAAGGTAACGGCGAAGATAACGCCGGGTTTCTTGACTGATGAGCGGATCAGCGGCGTGATAGTCGTTATAAATCACCATTTGGAGCGGAATGTGATGTATGCGGCACATTTCAAGGCTCAACAAGCTGTGATTAAGGCTGCCGAGCCTGCCGGACGTTACCAATATCAGCGGATAACCGCACGCTCGCAGGTAATCGAAAGTGGTTCGGCTCTCGGTATAAGGCACAAGCAAACCGCCCGCCCCTTCCAACAAGACATAATCATAATTTGCACTTAAACAGGCGGTCGCTTGGGTGATCTTTTCTGCATCAATGCTCTCCTCTGCCAAACGCGCCGCCAAATGCGGCGAGCAGGGATAAGGGAAAATGTAGGGGCAGGTCAACCCCTGCCGATCAGCTTCGGTTAAGTCGATGCCCTGCATCTGTCGGTGTAGCCGAATATCATCAGATAACTTCTCACCGCCGGTCTGCACCATTTTTTGCGTAATGACCGAATACCCCTGCATCATTAGCTGTTTGGCATACCAGCCCGTTGCCACACTCTTTCCCACGTCCGTGTCAATACCGGATACAAAAATCACTTTGCCCATTTATGCTTTCACCCTCGCTAGCAGGTATAACGGCGTATAAGTCAGGCGCACGCCGCCATTGCTGCTGTAATACTGTTGATAGTCGGCACAAAATCGCTTGAGCCGCCCTTTTGTCCACACCTGCCGGCTGACTGCCGTTACGCCGCTCTGCTGCAAATGGCGTAATACCGCCAACGGCGACTCAAATATCAAGCGGATTTGCGCACTTTCCGTGTGCAAAATCTGAAAATCCGCCGCCAGCCAATCGTGCCATTGTTGAATGCTCGGATAATCCAACCCAACCTGCGTCAAACGGCGGATTTCCACCAAATTATCGGGGCTAAACACGCTAAACAGTAACAAACCGTTCGGCTTGAGATGCCGTTTGAGCCGAGTTAAAAAACGGGGCGGATCAGCAAACCACTGAAACGTGGAAGCGGACGCAATCAAATCAAACTGCCGCGCTAATGCCAGCGCCTCCGCATCGCCTACGATTAAGTGATACGGCTGGGTCAGACGGGCTGCCAGATGTTCGCCCACCTCGCACAAATCGTTCAGCCACCACTGTTTTGCAGCAATATGTTGTTGCAATAAACTGCTGAAATGCCCTGTGCCACAACCGATTTCCAAAATATGTTCAAAATCCGACCGCGTGTTTTGCAAGATTGAGAGCAAACGCCGATTGATCTGTTGCTGTGCCTTTGCCTGTTTGTCATAAAAGGGTAACGCACGCTGAAAACGGCGTTGAACCGCCTGTTTATTTACGTCCATAGCTCGTCCCAACGGCTAAAGGCAGGCAAAAGATAATGCTCCCCTTCCAGCGTGCGAACGGCACAACGGTTCACCCAATAGGCGTGTTGGTTTTGGGCGGGGAAAATTTTATCTTGTGTGCCGATAACGGCGTGTGTCCACGCCAATAAATCCGTGCGGGTATCATTGCAAATTGCGTGGAACAGTGCGGTCAGCTCTGCGTAAAGATCGTCAAAGCGACGCTGATCCTGACGTTGCTGATAGTCGCTTAGCCCTTTACCGCACATTCTGCGTTCAAATTTTTGGCGTGAGTGCGGTGTTAAACCCGCTAAGGTTGCCGTAAAAATCGCCGGTGGAATGCCGTATTGTGCATCGCAGGGGTTGGCGGTGCCGTTAATCGCTGTTGCCGACAGTAGCGAATACCCGCTCAATACCCGCTCCGCAACCCACACGCCCAACGACCACGCCACCACTCTGATATTGCGGTATGGAGCAAAATCAAATGCCAACTTGAGATCCCGATAATCATAGCAGATCAGCACGTCATAGCCGTCAGGCAAGCCTAAATGTGCAATGACCGATGGGGGCGTGCCCCAGCCGGCAAAATAGACGAGTAAATCCGGTTGTTGTCGGCGATGCCAAATGTATTTCATAGCGTTCCTTATAGACAATCAATCAATGCCGTCAGCTCGGCTTCGCTCAAATCGGCGGTCAGCGAAAAACGAATTCGGGAAGTACCTTGCGGCACGGTCGGCGGGCGAATCGGTAAACAATAATAGCCGAGAGCTTGTAATTGTCGGGCTTTTTCCACCGTTGTTTGATTGTCGCCGAGCAGATACGGCACAATATGGCTTTGGCTTGAATGGGGCTGCCGTTCGGCAACCGCTTGCCGCAATATGCCGCTCAAGCGGGCTAAATGCTGCCGTTGTGCCTTGAAATGCGGTAATTGTTCAAACAGAAAGTGTGTCCACGCCACATTTAGCGGCGGTAAAGCGGTAGAAAAAATCAGCGGGCGCATCGTGTTGATGAGGTAATCCTTAATCAGTTGATCGCACACCAAATACGCCCCGACAGACGCCAACGCCTTACCAAACGTGCCGACCAGCAGATCGATTTCCGCCACACATCCCATCTGCTCCGCCATACCCAAGCCCGTTTCGCCGTAAATCCCGACGGCGTGCGCTTCATCAACATAAAGCAAAATTTGCGGATATTGTCGCTTAAATCGCACTAAGGCCGGCAAATCCGCCACATCGCCGTCCATACTGAACACCGATTCCGTTACAATAATAATGCGGGCAAAGTGCGTGGCATTGTTCGCCAGTATATCTGCCAAATGGGCATAGTCATTATGGCGATAACGCAGGAATGTGGCACGGCTTAGCCGAATACCATCAATCAAACTGGCGTGCACCAATTTATCCGCCACGATCAAGGTCTGCCTGTCCGCCAACGCCGGTAGAATGCCGATATTGGCGTGATAGCCGCTGTTAAAAATCAACGCACTCTGCCGCCCGAAACGCTCGGCAAGCAGTGCTTCCAACTGATGATAAATCGGGAAATTGCCCGTCAGCAAACGGGACGACGAAGCCGTGCAAGCGGGCAGTTGGTCACCATAATTTGCAAAAAAGGCGTGGCATAAGCCCGCTTGATTTGCCAAACCAAGATAATCGTTACCGGACAGGTTGAGCATTCGCCGCTCCCCTTGCTCAACATATTTGCCCTGATGCGCCAATTCGGGCAAGGTGCGATATTGGTTTTCGGCTTTTTTCGCCGTTAAAAATTGCTCAAATTGTTGCATATTCTTCCTTTAATGCGGCAATCACGCCATCGGTCAAGCGGACTAACTGTTCGGCATTGATAATAAACGGCGGCATTAAATAGACCAATTTGCCGAAAGGCCGCACCCATACCCCCTGTTTTACAAAACGGGGCTGAAGGCTTGCCATATTCACCTCTTCAACCATTTCAATCACCCCGATTGCACCCAATACCCGCACCTCTTTGACATACTCACAAGCCGTCAGAGGTGCAAGACTTTGCTGAAAATGCCGTTCGATACGGCGGATATTCGCTTGCCAATCGCCCGCCAATAATAATTCAACGGAGGCGAGTGAGACGGCACACGCCAGCGGGTTTGCCATAAATGTCGGCCCGTGCATAAAGCATTTCGCTTCGCTACGGGAAAGGGTTTGTGCAATATGGCGGGTGGTCAAGGTAGCGGACAGCGTCATATAGCCGCCGCTCAAGCCTTTGCCTACGCACATTATATCGGGGCTGACCTGCGCATACTCCGCCGCAAACAGTTTGCCGGTGCGTCCAAAACCGGTGGCGATTTCATCGAAAATCAGCAGCACGCCGTATGCTTCGCACAAGGCTTTCGCTTTTTGCAAATAGACAGGGGAATAAAAATACATTCCGCCTGCGCCTTGCACGATTGGCTCTAAAATCAGCGCAGCGATCTCATCGCTCCGTTTCTCCAGTAAATCGGCTAACGGGTGGATTGCCGTGTCCTGCCACGCTTCGCCAAATTTCACGCTCGGCTGGGGCAAAAAATATTGTACGGGCAGGCTGCGGGCAAATAAATTGTGCATTCCCGTGGTCGGATCACAAACGGACATTGCGTGCCAAGTGTCGCCGTGATAGCCGCTGCGGATCGTGGCAAATTTCTGACGGGTCGGTTTACCCTGTGCGGATTGATATTGCACCGCCATTTTCATCGCCACTTCCACCGCGACCGAGCCGCTGTCGGCAAAAAAGACCTGCTCCAGCCCTGCTGGTGTAATATCAACCAAGGTTTTCGCCAATTTCACCGCCGGTTCGTGGGTTAATCCGCCAAACATAATATGGCTCATTTTAGCGAGTTGGTCGATTGCCGCCTGATTTAACACGGGGTGATTGTAGCCGTGCAACGCCGCCCACCAAGAGGACATTCCGTCAATCAATCGCTGCCCGTTTTGCAGCCAAATCTCCACGTCCTCCGCTCTCTCCACGCTATAAACGGGCAAATGATTCGGCATTGCAGTATAAGGATGCCAAACGTATTGGCGATCAAGGGCTAAAAGCTGTTCTTCGTTCATATAGTCTCGGTTTAGGGCTGACAAGCGGTCGGTTATCTGCATCATTTTGCAATAAGCACAACGTTCGCAAGCGAAAAGGGTTCACGCCCCGAACGGCACTTGCGTTTGCGGCATCGCCTCGCCCGCTTTTCTCTCTGTGTGTCGATAAATACGGCTATTCTAGCCTAAATTGTGCGGTTTCCGCTAAAAAATCCCCCGCCTTTTAGCAAAATGTTTTATATTACGCCTTTCTAATCAACAATAAAATTGAGGAATTTATATGCAACATTACAACATTGCGGTATTAAGCGGGGACGGTATCGGGCCGGAAATTATGGCTCAGGCAATCAAAGTGTTGGATAAAGTCCAACAAAAATTCGGTTTTACTCTGCACTACCACCATCACGACATCGGCGGCATTGCCATCGACAATCACGGCAAAGCCTTGCCCGACAGCACCCTCAAAGGCTGCGAACAAGCCGATGCGATTTTATTCGGCTCGGTCGGCGGGCCAAAATGGGAGCATCTGCCGGCAAACGAGCAGCCGGAACGTGGCGCACTCTTGCCGTTACGCAAACATTTCGCCCTGTTCTGCAATCTTCGCCCAGCCACCCTTTACAAAGGCTTGGAAAAATTCTGCCCGTTGCGTGCCGACATCGCCGCAAAAGGCTTCGATATGGTAACCGTGCGGGAATTAACCGGCGGCATCTACTTCGGGCAGCCAAAAGGACGTGAAGGCGAGGGCGCACAAGAAAAAGCCTTTGATACGGAAGTGTACCACCGCTATGAAATCGAACGTATCGCCAAAGTCGCGTTTGAAACGGCGATGAAACGGAGCAAACACGTTACTTCCGTGGATAAAGCCAATGTTTTGATGAGCTCGATTTTATGGCGTGAAACCGTGAATGAAGTGGCAAAACAGTACCCCGAAGTGAAGCTCGATCATATTTATATCGACAACGCAACAATGCAGCTCATCAAGCAGCCGGATTTCTTTGATGTGCTGCTCTGCTCCAATATTTTCGGCGACATTATTTCGGACGAATGTGCAATGATTACCGGCTCAATGGGAATGTTGCCGTCCGCCAGCCTCAACGAACAAGGCTTCGGGCTGTACGAACCGGCGGGCGGCTCGGCACCGGACATTGCCGGCAAAAATATCGCCAACCCGATTGCCCAAATTTTATCGGCGGCAATGATGCTCCGTTACAGTTTCGGCTTGGAAGATGCGGCAAAAGCGATTGAAAATGCGGTGCAACACGTGCTTGCCGAAGGCTATCGTACTGCCGATTTAGCCGATCAATCCGCCCCGGTTTCCACCAGTGAAATGGGCGATTTAATCGCTAACCGGATTTAACCCCGATTAACCGCAAGCGGTCGGTTATGTGAATTTTTTCGCAAAAAAGAAAGGGCGTTTAAAACGCCCTTTGTTCCATTCAGCCGTCTGATTTATTTTTCCGTTTTTGCAGGAAAGATGAGGGAGGCGATCACCCCAAGCGCTAATACGCCTAGCACAATAAAGAGGCTGGTATTCGGTGAAATATGAATGCCGGTATCGCCAACGGCGTGATTCCACGATTGAATCCCCATTTTGATCCCAATGAAAAACAACAACGCAATAACTGCTTTTTCCAAATGCACCAAATATTTGGTGAGTGCCGCCAAAATAAAGTACAGGCTGCGTAAACCGAGAATGGCAAAAATCATCGCTGCATACACCAATAACGGCTCTTCGGTTACCGCAATCACCGCCGGCACGGAGTCGAAAGCAAATGCAACGTCCGAGCTTTCAATCGCAATCAAACATAAAAATGCCGGTGTAACATAACGGAAACCTTGGCGGGTGATGTTTGCCAGTTGCGTCTCATTCAGCTCTTGGTGTTTCACAAAAAAGCGCTCGCCGAATAATTTGGTGTACACCGGCATTGTTTTGCCGACCAAACGCACGCTCCAGTGATTTGCGTAATCTTCGATCGTTTCCTCCTCTTTTTTTGCACTTTGCAGCATTTTAACGCCGCTCCAAAACACAAAAACAGCAAAGAAAAAGCCAACCCAAGGGCTTGCCGCAAATAAGCCGGTGCCGATCACCACGAAAACGGCTCGGAACACCAATGCCCCTAAAATGCCCCAATATAAAATGCGGTGTTGTAATTTGCCGACAATGCCGAATGAGGCGAAGATCGCCACAAATACCATCAAATTATCGATAGATAGGCTCTTTTCCAACACATATCCGGCAAGATAGAGATCGGCAAATTGTTTGTCGAAGCGTAGCCACACATACGCATAAAAAGCGAGTGCCAAGCCGATCCAAAAGAGCGACCAAAGTGAAGCATCTTTGACGCTGATCTCTTTGGTATTGCGGTGCGCAAATAAATCCACATAAACCGAGAATAAAATCACAACAAAAAAGACAATAATTGCCTCAAGCGGAAAACCGAACGTTCCCATAAAACCTCTTAAAAAGCGTGAAAAAACGGTGCGATTTTTCAGAAAAAGTTGATCTTTGTCAAGATCTATCCCACCTTAACAGGACGCTCTCTCCACCAACGGGCAATCCAAATAATGGACGTTATTGTCGGTGCGTGCCTCTATCAAATGCAAGGCTGCCTGTTGCCCCATTTCATAGTGGGGAAGCTGCACGGTCGTCAGCGGCGGGAGAAACCAATCCGCCACGCCGACCATATTATCAAAGCCCAACACTGCCACCTCGTCAGGAATGCGTATCCCCTGCCCCAGCAAAAATTGGTAGGTCAGTAGCGCAATGCGGTCGTTACCACAGACTACCACATCAAACTCAAGCGGTCGTTTACGGCACATTTTTTGCAAAATAGGGAGAACCTCACCAAAATTTTGGCTAAACGGCGACATAAAAAACGGCTTAGGCGGCGGGCTGTTTTGCCCCATATTCGCCCGCCACGCCTGCTCAAAGCCTTGTTGTCGGGCTTGGGCGGCAATCGCATTACTCGGCAAATAGAGGCAAAGGGGCGAGTGGTAGCCCTTTTCCAGCAATAATTGAGCGGCATCAAACTGCCCTTGAAAATCATTCGGCACATAGCAGGCGGTTTGAATGTCATCGGTCAGGCAGTTAGCCAGCACAATCGGATAACGCCGCAATGCAGGGGGAATGGCAATTTTTTTCAAGCCACTGGTAGTGAAAATGATGCCGCTCGGACGGTGGGAAATCAACGTGCCGACCGCTTGCTCCAGCTCGTTTTCAAAGGTATTGATAATAAAAGAGTGCCAACCAAATTGGCGTACCGTCTGCTCAATCGCTAATAAAATTTCCACGGAAAACGGCGTGGTGGCGGTATCCAGCGATAATACGCCGATAGTATGGGTTGCGGCTTGTGTCCCCCGAATTTTTTGGGCGGAAATATTCGGCACATAGTTAAGCTGCTCAATCGCCTGTTTGACGATCTGATAGGTTTTGGGCGAAAGCTGTTCGGGGTTGTGAATGGCACGGGATACGGTCATCAGCGACACGCCCGCCAGTTTTGCCACGTCTTTAAGTGATGCCATTGTGTTAATACTGAAAGAATTTTGCAAAATGTTACCGAAATCTGCCCGCTTGTCTATCTTCTCCCGTGTAAAATCTGTGATCAGGTTCACAAAATTGCAATGTTAACGTTAAAAAATGTGATCTTCATCATATTTTCGCTATTTCTATACTTGTGATCTTGATTGATAACGTTAACATTTAATGGTCTTTCGATGTGTCAGAGGTCAATTATGCAATTACAAACACCGCAAGCCTACTATTTGTCTAATCGGAATTATTGGATTTTTAGCGGCTACTTTTTCGTCTATTTTTTCATTATGGCAACCTGCTACCCGTTTTTAGGGATTTGGCTAGGCGATATTAACGGGTTAAGCGGGGAAGAACGGGGCATTGTATTTGCGTCAATGTCGTTTTTCGCCCTCTGCTTTCAGCCGATTTTTGGCTATGTTGCCGATAAATTAGGCATTAAAAAACATTTACTTTGGGTTGTCGCCATTACCCTGTTGTTTTATTCGCCGTTCTTTATTTATGTGTTTGCGCCGCTGCTTCAAACTAATATTTGGTTAGGGGCCATTGCCGGCGGGATCTATATGGGGTTCGTCTTTTCCGGCGGTGCGCCGGCTTCGGAAGCCTATGTTGAGCGGGTGAGCCGCCGTAGCCATTTTGAGTATGGGCGGGCGAGAATGTTTGGTATGTTCGGCTGGGCAATTTGTGCCTCCCTTGCCGGCATAATGTATGCGCACAATCCTAATTCGGTCTTTTGGCTCGGTTCAGCAGGGGCGGTCGTCTTGTTGGTTTTGGTCGCGTTAGCCAAACCGGAGCAAAATGCCAGTACCAGTGTTGCCGCTCAATTAGGGGCGAACAAAAACCCTGTTACCCTCAAACAAGCCTTTTTACTGCTTAAACTCCCGCGTTTTTGGGCATTGCTTGCCTATGTGATCGGGGTTGCCTGCATTTATGATATTTTCGACCAGCAATTCGGTAATTTCTTCAATACCTTCTTTGAATCGAAAGAACAGGGAATGGAAATGTTCGGCTATGTTACCACCGGCGGCGAACTGCTGAATGCGTTGATTATGTTCTTTGTGCCGCTGTTGATTAACCGCATCGGCGCGAAAAATGCGTTGCTGATCGCCGGAATGATTATGAGTATCCGCATTATCGGCTCGTCCTATGCCACGACAGCGTGGCACGTGGTGGTATTGAAAACCCTGCATATGTTTGAAGTGCCGTTCTATTTAGTCGGTTTGTTTAAATATATTGCCAATGTGTTTGAAGTGCATTTTTCCGCGACCATTTATCTGGTGGCGTGTCAATTCGCCAAACAAGTTGCCAATATGCTGATGTCGGCAACGGTCGGGACTTGGTACGACAAATTCGGCTTCCAAGAGACCTATTTCATCTTAGGTTGTATCGCCCTTGCCTTTACGCTACTGTCGGTCTTTACCCTCACGGGCAAAATGTCCGCTACGGAACGCTATCTATTGCAAAAACGCAATGCCCACGGAATTTAACTCGCAAAATGTTAAGAGGATTTAATGATGAACAATGTTATTCGTTTAACCAGCCAAAAAAATGATCTGGTGATTATTGCCGACCAAAATCCCCGTATTGTGTATTGGGGGGAGCATTTAGTCCATTTTGATCCGAGCAATATTGCCGCCCTCGACAGCGGTGTAACCAACGGCGGCTTAGATATTGCCGTGCCGGTATCCCTTGCCTGCGAAAACGGGCGGGGCTATTTCGAGTCCAGTAGTATTGAAGGGCATCGTAACGGGCAGGATTGGGCGCCGGTGTTCAATCATTGCGAAATTTCTCAGCAATCTCACCGCTTGCAACTGCGGTTAGTTGATGAGCTTGCCGGTCTTGAATTTAGCAGTGAATTTGAGTTGGACGAACAGACCGGCGTGCTCAAAACCCGTAACCGATTGCGCAATCTTAAAGCGGAGACATTTACGGTCAATCGCCTTGCCGTTACAATGCCGTTGCCGGAATATGCCGATGAGGTATGCAATTTTTACGGACGCTGGGTGCGGGAATTTCAGCTTAACCGCCACACGCTCAAACACGGCGGTTTTATCCAAGAAAACCGTGTCGGGCGTACCTCCCACGAGTATCCGCCAAACATTATGATTGGCGAACAGGGCTTTAAAGAGCAAAGCGGACAAGTGTGGGGCTTTCACTTGGCTTGGAGCGGCAATCACCGTATCCGTGCCGATATTGATATTCGAGGTCGCCGCACCGTTCAGCTTGAAGCCCTCTATTTTCCAGGCGAAATCCAACTGGCACAACACGATGAAATCGCAACCCCGTGGGTGTATACAACCTTTTCCAATCAAGGCTTAAATGCGATGAGCTGGCAATTTCACCACTATGTGCGGGCGCATTTGGTGCGTTTTCCTCGCCAAAAAACCCGCCCTGTTCACCTCAATATTTGGGAAGGGGTCTATTTCGACCACAACCCCGATCACATTATCGCGATGGCAACGGAAGCAGCAAAAATGGGGGTGGAACGCTTTATCATTGATGACGGCTGGTTTATCGGGCGTGATGACGATTTCGGCGGCTTGGGCGATTGGTATTTGGACGAGCGCAAATACCCGCACGGTTTAACCCCGATCATCAAAGCGGTGAAAGATCTCGGTATGCAGTTCGGTATTTGGGTTGAGTTGGAGATGATCAACAAAAACAGTCAGTTATACCGCCAACACCCGGACTGGCTACTGCAAGTCGAAGGCTACGATCAACCACAGGAACGTAACCAAAACGTATTGGATCTTTGCAATCCTGATGTGTTTAATTATTTGGTCGAACGAATGGACTGGCTACTCGGCAATCACGAGATCGATTATGTCAAATGGGATATGAACCGCCGCATCGTACAGGGCGGGCATAACGGACAAGCCGCCGTTACCAAACAGACGGAAGCCTTTTACCGCCTGTGCGATCTGCTATGCGAGAAATACCCGGATGTTGAGTTTGAGGCGTGTGCCTCCGGTGGCGGACGGATCGACTACGAAGTATTAAAACGATCTCAACGGTTTTGGGCATCAGACGATAATGACGCCCTTGAACGTCAAACCATTCAACGGGGAATGAGCTATTTCTACCCGCCGGAAGTGATGGGCGCGCATATCGGCGGCAAGCATTGCCACACCACCTATCGCCAACTGGACGTTAGTTTCCGAGGATTAACGGCACTGTTTGGGCATATGGGCGTGGAACTTGATCCGGTTAAAGAAGGCGAAGCGGAGCGTCAAGGCTTCAGAAAATATATTGCCCTTCATAAACAGCTTAGACCTTTACTCCACAGTGGCAAGGTCTTCCGCCTCGATAGACAAGATCCTGCCTCTTTGGTAAACGGCGTTATCAGCCAAGCGGGAACGCAAGCGGTCGTTTTAGTCAATCAACTTGCAATGTTGGATTATCTACAACAAGAGCCGCTACGCCTGCCTTATTTAGCAGAGGGCAACTATGAAATCAGCCTCTTGGATATTCCGGCGGCCTTTCAAACCGGCAAGTGCGGGCATTTAATGAAAACGCTCCCCGAATGGCTCACCAACGCAATTAACGACAAACCGCTCGTTGTCCATTCCGATTGGCTGAAAAAAGTCGGACTGACACTCCCAAATCTCGATCCGGCAACTGCGATGTTACTGCATTTCAAACAATGCTAAGAAATTCACATCTTAAACCTAAAAGAGAGGCTGAATTGCCTCTCTTTCGTTTATGTGATAGCGATTGATCGTGCCAAATATTATCCCTAGATTTTGTCAATGGTGATTAAGCCCCGAATAATTGCGGTATTATGTAGCAAATGCACAAAAATAGACATTTTAACAAAATGTAGGGACACACTGCGTGTGTCCTTTATAAAAATCAAATTATTTCAATAGGTTAAAATCCGGACACACGCAGTGTGTCCCTACAAGCGAACAAAAAACAAGTTTGTGCAACTGCGACATAATATTGAATAATTGCAAAAAAGCGGTGAAATCTCACCGCTTGTATAACCTCTATTCTAATATGCCGGCACTGGCTCGGCGTTTATATACCACCATTGTCAGTACAATCGGTACGATAATCGCTACAAGCATTGCAACTGCAAATGTACCCCAGAATTGATGCTGAATGGATAAAATGCCCGGTAAACCGCCTACACCGATACTGCTCGCTAACACGCCTGCCAAACCGCACACTAAGGCGGCACACGCCGAGCCGATCATTGCACAGAGCATTGGGAAACGGTATTTTAGGTTGATGCCGTACATTGCCGGTTCAGTAACACCTAAGTAGGCAGATAATGCCGCCGGTACTGCCACTTCTCGTACGCTGGCTTTTTTACTCATAATGATGACAGCAACCACCGCCGAAGCCTGTGCAATATTAGACAGTGCAATCAACGGCCACACCGGCGTGCCGCCAATGCTTTGGATCATTTGCATATCAATCGCAAGGGACGTTTGATGCACTCCCGTTACCACAAGCGGTGCATATAAGAAGCCGAATAATGCCGCACCAATCGGCGCAAAATCACCCGTCATCGCATATTTCACCACAAACGCCACGCCATTACCGATTTCCCGACCGAGAGGCCCGATAATCGTATGTGCAAGAAACACGGCTAAAATAATGGACGTTACCGGCACAATGATTAAATTTAAGAAGTCCGGCACGATTTTGTTGAAAAATCGTTCAATGTAAGATAATGCCAAACCTGCCATAATCGCTGGAATAACTTGGGCTTGGTAGCCGACTTTTTCTACCGCCAGCCAACCGAAATCCCAAACGTCCGGTATTTGCGATCCTAACCCGTAAGAATTCATCAGCTGCGGCGATACTAAGGTAATCCCCAATACAATGCCCAAAATCGGTGATGTCCCCATTTTCCGTGCAATCGACCAACAGATCCCGACCGGCAAGAAGTGGAAAATCGCCTCACCAATCAACCATAAGAAGGAATGCACACTCTGCCAAAACGGACTGACTTGGGTCAAGGTTTTGCCGTCAATCATCGCAATATCGCCGATCACATTGCGGAAACCTAAAATCAAACCGCCGCTAATCAACGCCGGTAATAGCGGAATAAAAATATCCGCCATATGCGAAATCAAGCTCTCATACCATTTTTGATTTTGGCGGGCCGCCGCTTTCACCTGTTCTTTATCGACACTTGCCAAGCCGGTTTTTTGCAATAGCACATTGTAGTAATCACCCACTTCCTGCCCGATAACCACTTGGTATTGCCCGCCCGTTGAAAAATTGGCTTTTACCATCGGTAAGGCTTCGATACCTTTGCCGTCCACCTTCGTTTCATCATTCAGCACAAAACGTAAGCGGGTAATACAGTGGGTAACGGTGGCGATATTTTCACGCCCGCCGATCAATTCAATCAATTTATCCACATTTTGCGGATCAAGTTTTTGTTTAGCCATAATATGCACCTAAGGACAATCAATAGGCTAAATTATAGATTTTCGGCGAAATTTTAGCAATGGGAACGTTCCCAAATCGTGATCGAGATCACAAAACGGCAATAACAAGCCAGCATTTCTTCAAACATTTTTCTAATGCACTGCAAATGCAAAACGGCTCATTAAAGTATATTATCGACACAATCGCAAAAAATGCACCCAAACCGACCGCTTGCTGCGATCTAATGTTTACACTTTTTTGGGTAATTCCACGATCCGAGAGGGTTCAAGGGTGGTTGCTTCCATTCCTAACATCAGCCGTGCTAACGTTACTGTGCGGGCAAAAAACTCTCGAATACGGACTTTATAGTGGTTTTCGGGATAGGTTGCGGCATAGCAGATCGCATCAATCCCTTTAAATTGGGCGACCAGCAATGCACGCTCACAGTGAAATTGTTGGGAAATGATGGTAAAAGGCGGTAATTTGAACACTTTATCGGCACGAATCACCGAGTCAAAGGTGCTATATCCCGCATAATCTTGTCGCATTTTGGCAGGCGAGATCCCCATTTTTTGCAGATCGGCGCTCATCATCTTCGGCTCGTTATAGTAGGGGGTTTGGTTATCGCCACTGAGCAACAGATACTGCACTTTCTCAGCGTGAAGTACCTGCTCGGCGGCTTCCAAGCGGTATTTATAATAGAGATTCGGCGCGCCGCTGGAGTAAAATTTTGCCGTGCCAAGCACCACGGCATACTCCCGTGTTGGCAGCCGATTGATGTCCGTATAGACTTTTGCCTTTACCCAATAGCTCGTGCCGAGATCGATGGCAACAATGAGCAAGCCTAACAGCCCCGTAGCCCACACAGCCCGTTTCGACCAGCGTTTGCACCACAGTGAAAAGCGTGTAAATCGGAGACGTATTTTTTCTGTCATTCTCTGCCCTTTGCCTGCTGCGTTTCAGCGTGGGTGATATACATTGTCGCCCCAATAATAATCGCTGCCCCCAGCCACAATTTACCCGGCGGCACCCAGTTAAACACGAGCCAGCCTGCCAACACGTTAAGGGGTAGCTTAATAAAATCAAACGGTTGGATATAAGAGGCATCGGCTAATCGGTAGGCTTTCGCCACCGCCAATTGTGCCAATGCCGTAAAAAAGCCGAGTAAAATCAAATAACCGAAATCGCTAAAAGAGGGCAGGCTAAACCCGTTCGGGCTTAAATTAGTTAAGGCAATCAACAGGTTAAAGGGTGTAATCAAAATAAAAAGATAAGCGACCATTGTCGTAGGCGAATCCTCCGCAGAGAGTTTTTTCACCATCAATGAATAACACGCCCAAAAGAATGCAGCGGCGACCGGCAGTAATACGATCCACTCAAAATCGTCCGACCACGGCGCTAAAATAATCATTGCCCCGATAAAGCCAAGAAAGGTTGCCGCCCAACGCTTCGCCCCAACTTTCTCTTTTAACAAAAGTCCCGAACCGATCGTAACGAACAGCGGTGAAGTCATCAGTAACGCAATTCCCTGCCAAATCGGTATCGGATAAGCCAGTGCCATTGTCCAGCACTGAATGCCGATCGCCGATAAAAAGACCCGAAAACAGTGCCAACCGAAATGACGGGTTTTTAACGATTGGAAAAAGCCCATCTGCGCCATACTCGGCATAAGGAATAAAAAGGCGGCTAAATATTGAACAAGAGCAATCACGCTGGCATCAAGCGGGGAGACGGAGGTCAGTTTGGGAATAAGCGTATTGATACAGGCAAACAGCACGCCCGCAGACACAATCGCCAATGCCCCTTTGATTGGTTGATGATTTCGCATAGCTTCACGATGACAAGTAAACAAGGTGGTAGCATAGCGGAGCGGCTAAAAAATGCAAGCCTTAGCCACAGGTTCAGGCGATTTTGGCTGCCAAACAAGCTATTTTTAGCCATTTAAAAATCTAGACGTTTAGACGGCTAAATTTTCTTGACAAACGCTGTCGCCCTCGCTAATTTAGTCAGCGATAAAAAGAAACATATTGGCACGCAAGCGGTGAGATACCGCCTGTTTTCTGCAAAATAAGGTTCACTATGGCACAACATATCACCCTTTTTACCGATCAACCGCTGCCCCTTACCCTTGGCGGCACGCTCTCGCCCGTTCAGGTGGCTTACCAAACCTATGGGCGTTTGAATGCGACAAAAGATAATGTGGTGCTGCTCTGCCACGCATTAACCGGCGATGCCGAACCTTACTTTGCACCACCGGCGGATAAAGGTTGGTGGCAGGATTTCATTGGGGCAGGCGCAGCGCTCGACACCGATCGCTATTTCTTTATTTGCTCGAATGTGTTGGGTGGCTGCAAAGGCACAACCGGCCCTGCTTCCCTCGACCCGCTCACTCAGAAACCTTACGGTAGCCGCTTTCCAATCATCACCGTTCAAGATATTGTCGCCGTGCAAAAAGCGCTGTTAGAGGCACTCGGCATTGGCACACTACACGCCGTAGTCGGCGGTTCGTTCGGCGGAATGCAAGCGACCCAATGGGGCATTAGCTATCCCGATAAAGTGCGCAATATCATCAACCTTTGCTCCTCCCTCACCCTAAGTGCCGAGGGGATCGGGTTTAACCACGTGATGCGCCAAGCGATCATCAATGATCCTGACTTTCGCCAAGGGGATTATTACGATCATCGCCCGCCCGCCAACGGGTTAAAACTGGCTCGAATGATCGGTATGCTGACCTACCGCACCGATGTTCAGCTCGCTAAAGCCTTTGGGCGTGAAACCAAGCAACACGGGGCTATTTGGGGCGATCATTTCCAAGTGGAATCCTATTTGAGCTATCAAGGGGTGAAATTTTTAGATCGTTTTGATGCCAACAGCTATTTGCGTTTATTGCGTGCGCTGGATTTATACGATCCGGCACTCGGCTTTGCAAGCGAGCGACACGCCCTACAACGTATTCAAGCAAACTACACCCTCGTGGCGGTTACCAGCGATCAACTGTTTAAATCGGTGGATATGCACAAAAGTAGACAGCGGTTGGAAGAGGCGGGAGTGAAGCTCGATTTTTACGAGCTACACTCTAATTTTGGGCACGATGCCTTTTTAGTCGATTACAGTTTTTTTGAACCGATGATCCGCAAAGGGTTGGCAAAATAGTTAAGCCCCTTTCAATTTATGCGGCAAAATCCCTTGAAATAACTCTCGGCTTTTGAGGGGAGCCGAACCTAAATAAGGCTTGAGCGCCAAGCGGGTAAAGCGTTTCGCCGCCTGTTGCGTACTTTTTTCCCGAAAATCCAACGCCTCAAACGCCAATAAATCCTGCCCGAGAAAACTTAAATTATTTTGCAAGAGTGAAGCAATAAAACCTTCATTTTCCCGAAATTGATAGCACATTGTCGGGGAAACCGGCTCGCCCGTGGCGGCACATTGGGTAAAATTCACCCCGTAACCGAGCGCTTGCAATACCTGAAATTCAAAGGTTCGTAAGGTCGGTTCAACCTCCGGCTTTGAAGCGAGGCGAGTGAGACAGTGCAGATAGTGTTGAAATAATTCGGGGTAGGCGGTATGGTTTTCCAACACACGGCTTAACACTTCATTGACATAAAAACCGCTGTAAAGGGCAAGGGTAGGCATTGGCAGGGTCATTGAAATCGCTTCAACCTTGCTGAGAATTTTTAACTCGCCCCGCCCGCTCCAACTCAACAGTAGCGGTGTAAAGGGTTGCAACAAGGCTTTGAGCGGCGAGCGGGCACGCCTTGCGCCTTTGGCAAGCAGCGTTATCCGCCCTTGCTGTTCCGTGAAAAAATCAACCAATAAGCTGGTTTCGCTATATTCTCTGCGATGCAGCACAAACGCCCGTTGCATAGTCAAATTCGCTCTCGTACGAAACAGGACACTGTTGCGTCCCGTTTAATATAATAGAAATCCGTTGCTCAAACTCAAGCAGTGGTTCATCTTGCCCGCATACAGCCGTTAGGCGCTCTACAATCCGACATTTTGAGCGTTACGCCGACATACTGTCAAAAAACGGCATTAACTCACCGCTTACCGTTACTCGTCAATGTAGCCGAGGGAACGTAGCGCACGCTCATCGTCCGCCCAGCCGGCTTTGACTTTCACCCACAATTCAAGGTGCACTTTGTTGTCAAACAGACGTTCCATATCGGCACGGGCTTCCGTGCCGATCACTTTGATTTTCTGCCCTTTATTGCCGATCACCATTTTTTTCTGCCCATCACGCTCGACTAAAATCAAGCCGTTGATCTCATAAGTGCCACGTTCATTGGTTTTAAACTGTTCAATCTCAACCGTTACGGAATAGGGTAATTCTTCCCCCATAAAACGCATCAGTTTTTCACGGATAATTTCCGATGCCATAAAACGTTGAGAGCGGTCGGTAACGTACTCTTCCGGATAGTGGTGAATCCCCTCTTTCAGCGATTGACGCACATATTTCTCTAAAATCTGTACATTTTCGCCCTTATGTGCCGAGATTGGAATAATTTCTTTGAACGGAAACTTGGCATTCAGCTCGGTAATGTGCGGCAATAGCACCTCTTTTTCATTGATATTGTCGATTTTGTTGATCGCCAATATCACCGGCGCTTTTGTGCTACGCAGTTTATTTAGTACCATTTCGTCATCATCTGTCCATTTTGTGCCTTCCACCACAAAAATGACCATATCGACATCACCAATCGCACTGCTGGCGGCACGATTCATCAGCCGGTTAATCGCCCGCTTTTCTTCAATATGTAACCCCGGCGTATCCACATAAATTTCTTGATACGCCCCTTCGGTTTTAATCCCTAAAATGCGGTGGCGGGTAGTTTGTGCCTTGCGTGAGGTAATTGAAATTTTCTGCCCGAGAATTTTATTTAAAAGGGTCGATTTGCCGACATTCGGACGCCCGACAATCGCAATAAATCCGCAGTAAGTTTTTAATTCTGTTGTCATACTTTCTCATTGAGGTTGAACAAACGGTCGGTTTTAAGACCTTTTTTGCAAATTTTTGCTTGTCTGCTGACCGCTTGTTGAGTTAATCGTTTAGATAATGATGCTGCCAGTCAGGAAAAACAACATTCAATGTATCACATAAAGTTCGCTTGATCGTTTCCAAAAGAAAGCATTCAATCTCTTCATAATTACGCTTATCCGCTTGAGATAAGGCTTGATAATATTCGATACGATCACTATCAGAAATAATCGCTAAAGGATAACCTCTTTTTATCAATTCTAAATTCATCAATAAGCGACCGGTTCTGCCATTTCCGTCAGTAAACGGATGAATATGGACAAAATCCGCGTGTAAACGGGCGATACATTTAATGTCAAGAAACTCATCTGAATGGGGCAATGCCGCTATGGATTGGTGATAATTTATCAACAAATTATCCATTTCCGTTTGCACTAAATAGGGTTGAGGCGGAATATGTTCGCTCCCCCCAATCATAACCGGTACATTACGGTATTTACCCGCACTATATTCATAATCCGTTCCTTTTAATAATAAATAATTAAATTCTTTAATCTGCTTTTCAGATAACGGATTATTCTCTTTGATTAAATCTTTCAGATAATAAATCGCATTTCTGTGGTTAATAATATCTAAATGATCTTTAAAGGGCTTACCCTTTGCGGTAATGCCGTTTTCAAGTAATACCTTAGTTTCTATCAACGTTAAAGAATTTCCCTCAATCGCATTGGATTGTTGGTTATATTTTAAATAAAAATGTTCTTCAAGTTTTTGTGCCGTTATAGCATCTAACGGTCTCTTACTATTCAACATTTTTAATAATGTCGCGAATCGGTATTGGCTCAGATCATCTAATTGCATTGCATTTCTTCATAAAGCAAGCGGTCGGTTTTAAGGCATTTTTTGCAAATGTTTACCGTTTACTGACCGCTTGTTGAGATTATTTATTGAGTAATTTTTGCAAGACTTGCTCGGCGGCATTTTGTTCGGCTTTACGGCGGCTAGTGCCACTACCGATCACTGTTTCTGCCAATCGTTCAACTTTACAACTTACGGTAAAGGTTTGGTTATGCGCTTCGCCTTTAATTTCAATCACTTGATATTCCGGCAATTTTAGCCTTTTGCCTTGCAAATACTCTTGCAAACGGGTTTTCGGATCTTTCTGCGCTTCACCCGGTTTCATTTCCACCAGCAAATCTTGGTACCAACGGGAAATACACTCAAGCGCCGTTTCAAAGCCGGCATCCAAATAGATCGCCGCGATAATTGCCTCAACACAATCCGATAAAATGGATTCCCGCCGAAAACCACCGCTTTTCAGCTCGCCTGCGCCCAAGCGTATATGCTCACCCAGCTCTAGATGACGCGCAACAATCGCTAAGGTCTGCTCCCGCACCAACGAGGCCCGCATTCGGCTGAGTTCCCCCTCGTTTGCTTTCGGGAATTTATCGTACAATGCCTTGCCAATGGCAAAGTTAAGAATAGAATCGCCGACAAATTCCAGCCGTTCGTTATTCTTTGCCCCTGCACTGCGATGGGTAAGCGCTTGTTTTAGGTAATCAATTTGTCGGAATTGATACCCCAGCTTACATTGTAATCGTTCTAATTGCATTAAGACCTCTGCCCTTGAGTTAAGGAAATGCGACCAACTTTGCCGCTGAAATTATTATTGTATTGTGGTAAATAATCGGTTAAATCGTATGCCGGTTGGAAATTCATTCGGCTTTTTATCCAAACTCAACCAAATAAAAGTGGCTTTACCGACCAGATTTTTTTCCGGTACAAAGCCCCAAAAACGGCTGTCTTCACTGTTATCCCGATTATCGCCCATTACGAAATAATGCCCTGCCGGTACAACCCATTCACCGACCGCTTGACCCGCTTGTTGATAAAAATAGGGGGCATAATTAAATGCCTGCGGGTTATTCAAAATTTGATGGCGGACATCACCGATTTCCGTACGCTCAATTTGCATTTCACCGTGGTAGAAAAAGTCGGGATTTGGTGCTGCACCTTGATATTGGAATGTCTTCACTTCGCCGGTTTTGCCGTCTGTTACCGTTAATTGTTGGGTGGATAAGTTATATTGAACTTTATCGCCACCCACACCAATCACACGTTTAATGTAATCCACTGCCGGTTGCTGCGGCGCTTTAAACACCACCACATCGCCCCGCTGCGGTTTGCCCGTTTCAATTAAAGTATTCTGCCAAATCGGATCTTTAATGCCGTAGGCGTATTTTTCCACCACTAAGAAATCGCCCACTCGCAAGGTCGGTTCCATTGATCCGCTCGGAATTTGAAACGGCTCAAAAATAAATGAGCGTAAAAAAGTGACCAAGAAAAGTACCCCAAAGAGTGAGGCAAGAAATTCACCGACCATTGAGCGAGGCTGAACTTGTGCCAGTTCTTCCGCCGTTAATTCACGCTCTAGCCGTTTTTGCTCACGGGCAATTTTCGCTTGGCGGCGAGGTTCGGCACTGAATTTATAAAACGCCCAAAAACCACCGCAGATCACCACCAACGATACCAATATAATCGACAAGGTGTTCGGCAGTTGGTAGCTCTCCAACACTTTCCATACGCCGTAAAGCACGGCAATAAATAAAATCGGCAGAATATTTGCCATTTCGTTCTCCTTCTGCAAGCAGCCGGTTTTAAGTGGAAATTTACGATATTATTAGCCGTTGCACAAACTTAAATACTATCTCATAAGTAGGGAAACCATACAACTTTTGAGATCATTTGATTTTCACGGATACTTGCGTAGCGTCCCTACATTTCTTTAAATTGTACATTTGCTACATAATATCGAAAATTTACAAAAATATCTCACTAACCGACCGCTTGTGGTTAGTCTTTGCCAACGTGTAAAATTGCTAAAAACGCCTCTTGCGGTACTTCAACGTTACCGAGGGATTTCATTCGTTTTTTACCCTCTTTCTGTTTTTGCAACAATTTTTTCTTACGGCTGACATCACCGCCGTAACATTTTGCCAAGACATTTTTGCGTAACTGTTTAACCGTAGAGCGCGCGATAATATGGTTGCCGATCGCCGCTTGGATCGCAATATCAAATTGCTGACGGGGAATGAGATCTTTCATTTTTTCGACCAATTCACGCCCACGATACTGTGCATTATCTTTATGCACGATAAGTGCCAACGCATCAACCCGATCGCCGTTGATCATAATATCAACCCGCACCATATCGGCTGCTTGGAAACGCTTAAAGCCGTAATCCAAAGAGGCATAACCGCGAGACGTAGACTTCAAACGGTCGAAGAAATCCAGCACCACTTCTCCCATTGGGATTTCATAGGTCAGGGCAATTTGATTGCCGTGATACACCATATTAGTTTGCACGCCCCGTTTTTCAACGCAAAGGGTAATCACATTGCCTAAATATTCCTGCGGCACAAGCATATTACACTCGGCAATCGGCTCACGGATTTGGGCAATATTGCTGATCGGCGGCAGTTTGGACGGGCTATCCACATAAACAACCTCACCGTTGGTCTGCTCGACTTCATAGACAACGGTCGGCGCTGTCGTAATCAAGTCAAGATCATATTCCCGTTCTAAGCGCTCTTGGATAATTTCCATATGCAATAAGCCGAGGAAACCGCAACGGAAACCAAAGCCGAGTGCCGTGGAATTTTCCGGCTCGTAGAAAAGCGAGGCATCGTTTAGGCTCAACTTGCCGAGAGCGTCCCGGAAAGCTTCATAATCGTCCGAGCTAATCGGGAACAAACCGGCATAAACTTGCGGCTTCACTTTTTTGAAACCCGCTAACACCTCTGCGGCAGGGTTATGATGATGGGTAATCGTATCGCCCACCGGCGCGCCTAAAATATCTTTAATCGCACAGACAACCCAGCCGACTTCGCCGCAGTTTAAGACGGTCGTATCCACTTGTTTCGGGGTGAAAATCCCTAAGCGATCCACATTATAGGATTGTCCGGTACTCATTACCTTAATTTTGTCGCCTTTCTTGAGCGTACCGTTTTTCACCCGAACTAAGGAAACCACACCCAAATAGTTATCAAACCAAGAGTCAATAATTAACGCTTGCAACGGCGCTTCGGGATCGCCTTCAGGAGCAGGGATTTTTGCAACAATCTCTTCCAATACCAAATCAATACCTAACCCCGTTTTTGCCGAACAGCGCACCGCTTCCATTGCATCAATGCCGACAATATCCTCAATTTCTTCCGCCACTCGCTCCGGATCAGCCGCTGGTAAGTCGATTTTATTTAAAATTGGCACAACTTCCAAATCCATTTCAATCGCCGTATAGCAATTTGCTAAGGTTTGCGCCTCAACGCCTTGTCCGGCATCGACCACTAATAATGCACCCTCACACGCAGCTAAAGAGCGGGATACTTCATAGGAAAAGTCAACGTGTCCCGGAGTGTCGATAAAATTCAGTTGATAAGTTTCACCGTCCTTGGCGGTGTAATGAAGGGTTACGCTTTGGGCTTTAATGGTTATGCCACGTTCACGCTCCAAATCCATTGAGTCCAGCACTTGTGCTTCCATCTCACGCGCCGATAAGCCGCCGCAGGTTTGAATCAAGCGGTCGGATAAGGTCGATTTGCCGTGATCGATATGGGCAATAATAGAAAAATTACGAATATTCTGCATTTTCATAAGGGCAGTAAATGTCCTATCTGTCAAAACTTATTAAGAAAATAGTCGCAGAATTTTACCTGAAAACCAACGAAAAGGAAAAAGAAAGCGGTCGGTTTCAATGATTTTTTTGCAAAAACGGTGGGGAAACCCACCGCTTGTCAAGACAAAAGCGAGCCTTAGGCTCGCTCTTAATTGAAAGGAAAAAATTATGCGTTTCCGCCAGTGATTTTTGCCACTTCTGCTGCGAAATCTTCTTCCACTTTCTCGATACCTTCACCCACTTCTAAACGGATGAAACCGGACACGGAAGTATTCACAGATTTTAAGTAGTTACCGACAGATTGTGATGGATCCATTACAAATGCTTGACCGGTTAAAGACACTTCGCCGGTGAATTTCGCCATACGGCCTTCAACCATTTTCTCTGCGATCTCTTTTGGTTTACCGGAGTTCATTGCGATTTCGATTTGAATTTCACGCTCTTTTGCCACCACTTCCGCAGAAACATCTTCAGGATTAACAAATTCAGGTTTAGAGGCTGCAACGTGCATTGCCACTTTTTTCAACTCATCTTCAGCGCCTTGACCCGCAACTAATACACCGATTTTCGCACCGTGTAAGTATTGTGCAAGCACTTCGCCCTCTAAGTATTGAACACGGCGGATATTCATATTCTCACCGATTTTCGCCACTAACGCCGCACGTTTTTCTTCAAATTGCGCTTGTAACGCATCAATGGTTGCACCTTTGTTTGCAACTGCATAATCCGCTACTTCGTTCGCTAATTCTAAGAAGCCGGCATCTTTCGCTACGAAGTCTGTTTCACAGTTCATTTCAACTAATACGCCGAAACCTGCGCCGATACGAGCAAGGATAACGCCTTCTGCGGCAACACGACCGGCTTTTTTAGCCGCTTTGGCTTGACCGGATTTACGCATATTGTCGATTGCTAATTCAATATCGCCATTTGCTTCCACTAACGCTTTTTTACATTCCATCATACCTGCGCCGGTACGCTCACGTAGCTCTTTTACGAGTGCTGCTGTAATTTCAGCCATTTTCGATTCCTCTTGATTGTAGATAAAAGAAAGCAGGGGAAAATTTGCCCCTGCTTCACAAATAATGAATGTGTTTTAAGGGCTTGCCTTAAAGACGATTATTCAGCCGCTTCTTCTGCAACAAATTCCGCTGCAACAGCTTCTTGACCACGACCTTCTTTGATTGCCGCTACCGCTGCATCTAAGTAAAGTTGGATCGCACGTGCTGCGTCATCGTTACCCGGGATAACGTAGTTTACGCCGTCCGGGCTTGCGTTAGTATCAACGATCGCAAATACCGGAATACCGAGGTTGTTTGCTTCTTTGATTGCGATATGTTCGTAGTCTGCACCGATGACAAAGATTGCATCTGGTAAACCCGCCATATCTTTAATACCGCCTAAGCTTAATTCTAATTTTTCAAGCTCACGGGTACGCATCAATGCTTCTTTTTTAGTGATTTTATCGAATGTACCGTCTTGGGTTTGCGCTTCTAAATCTTTTAAGCGTTTGATTGATTGACGGACTGTTTTCCAGTTAGTCAACATACCACCTAACCAACGGTGGTTCACGTAGAATTGCTGGCTCTCTACTGCCGCTGCTTTTACTGCGTCTGACGCTGCACGTTTTGTCCCAACGAAAAGAATTTTGCCATTGTTGCTCGCAATGCGGGTTAATTCCGCTAACGCTTCGTTAAATAACGGTAAAGTCACTTCCAAGTTTACAATGTGAACACCATTACGCGCACCGAAGATAAACGGTTTCATTTTTGGGTTCCAGTAACGAGTTTGGTGACCGAAGTGAACGCCTGCGTTAAGCATATCGCGCATAGATACTTGTGCCATAAAAATTTTCCTTTTGTGAGTTCCCAATGAAATGGGAAGGGTTTAGCCTCCACATACCCTGATAAATCGACCGTTAAAGATTATCTAACAGCACCCCGATAACCAGTTAATGATATGTGTGTGATTTTGGATTAACATAAAAAAATAAACGTTTTTCGTGCAAAATAGCTTAAGCACAAAAAACGGGCGAATTTTAGCAGGATTTTAGAAAAAATCCAGTGATTTTTCACGAAAAATCGGGGCATCTCCCCTGCCCCGATCTATCGACATTAAACAACATTACGCCGCTTTAGCCATTTCAAATTCAATCAGCATCATTAAGATATGAATGACTTTAATATGCACTTCTTGAATACGATCGGCATAGCGGAAATGCGGCACACGGATTTCCACATCCGCCAGCCCCGCCATTTGCCCGCCGTCTTTACCCGTCATCGCAATCACTTTCATTCCTTTGGCTTTCGCCGCTGCTATTGCATTAAGCACATTCTTTGAATTGCCGGAGGTGGACAGTCCAAACAGGACATCGCCTTTTTGCCCCACGGCTTCAACATAGCGGGAAAAGACATATTCATAGCCGAAATCGTTACTCACACAGCTTAAATGGCTGACATCGGAAATGGCAATCGCCGGATAACCGGGGCGGTTTTCGCGATAACGTCCGGTCAGCTCTTCGGCAAAGTGCATCGCATCGCAGTGCGAACCGCCGTTACCGCAAGAAAGTACCTTTCCGCCTTGTTTGAAACTGTCGGAAATCAGCAATGCCGCCTGCTGAATTAAGGCTAAATTGTGTTCGTCTTGAATGAATTTATCTAATACTTCGGCAGCTTCTTTCAATTCTGCCAAAATCTGTTGTTGATACATAACCTGATCCTTTTGCAAAAAATGGAAATTTTCTTACCGCTTGTTCGGCGGAAAAGTGCGGGCAGTCTAACATAAAGCCCCGCCGGATACAGCAACAATCTCCGCATCAATAGGCTGAAATCGCACAGGGCAAACCTGATCAATCGCTTTCTGAAAAATATTGCTCTCAACATGTGAAGAAGATCACATTTTTGATCTTTTTTCGCGCAACCACTTGCGAAATATTTTGGCAGTATTAGACTAAAAATCGTTTAGTCGGGGTGCAATTATTGCTGAGATTATACCCGTGAACCTGATTCAGTTAATACTGACGTAGGGAACTAACTTCAATACTGTCCACCTTTTCGTCAATATTGCTGGTTCTGCTTTTATTCAATAAATAGGAGACACTATGCAATTTTCTCTTTTAGATAAAATCCGCCAAGCCAACCCGTTAATCCATTGCATTACCAATTACGTTGTCGCCAACTACACCGCAAACGGTCTGTTGGCATTGGGCGCTTCGCCGTTAATGTCCGCCAATGTGCAAGAAATGTCAGATATTCAACACTTTTCCAAAGGCTTACTCTTAAATATCGGCACGCTCAATCATTCGGATCTCGATGCAATGATATGCGCCGGACGTGCGGCAAATGCCCTGAACGTGCCGGTTGTGTTAGATCCCGTTGGCGTAGGGGCAACGCCTTACCGCCAACAAGCCATAGCCCATCTGTTACAAACGGTGAAAATGAGCGTTATTCGGGGTAATGTCGGTGAAATTGCCACACTTGCCGAAATAGATTGGCAAGCGAAAGGAGTCGATGCCGGACAGGGGCAAGCGGACTTCGCTGCGATGACACAGGCAGTTGCCCAAAAATATCACTGTATCGTGGCAATGAGCGGAGAAATCGATCGCATCAGCGATGGTAACCGCGTGGTGAATATCCACAACGGCACACCGCTTTTTACCCGTATCACCGGCGCAGGCTGCCTACTCGGTGCAGTATTTGCCGCCTTTTTGAGCGTTGCCGACCAAGATCAAGCCTTCCAAGCGACCATTGAAGCCTGCACAAGTTATAACATAGCAGGCGAGCTGGCAACTCAAGGGATTTTACCGCAGCAATCAGGGAAATTCGCCGTGCAGTTACTTGATTGTCTTGCCACCCTTCGCCCGACAGATATTTCAACACGCGCGAGGGTAAGTGATGAATAAGATCCCTCAAGTGCTGACGATTGCCGGTTCGGACAGTGGCGGCGGTGCAGGTATTCAGGCGGATTTAAAAACGTTCCAAATGCGCCGTGTTTTTGGCACGAGCGTGATTACCGCCGTAACCGCTCAAAATACGCAAGGGGTGTTTGACATTCACCCTATTCCTGTCAAGAGTATTGCTGCACAAATTGATACGGTAGCGCAAGATTTTGAACTCGCCGCCGTCAAACTCGGTATGCTCGGCAGTAGTGAGGTCATTGAATGTGTTGCCGACAAGCTACGCTATTATCAATTTAATCGGCTCATTGTCGATCCGGTTATGATCGCCAAGGGTGGCTCAGCTTTATTAGCCCCTGACGCGATCACTGCCTTGATCCGCCAATTACTGCCTTTAACGGACATTCTTACCCCTAATTTACCGGAAGCGGAAGCCTTAACCGGCATACACATCACCGATCATCGCACGGCAAAACGGGCGGCACAAGCCCTACAAAAAATGGGCGCAAACGCTGTGATTATAAAGGGGGGACATCTTCAAGGGGAGATGAGTACCGATTGGGTGTTTCACCCTGAATTTGAATTGACATTAAGTACCCCACGCTATGACACACCCCATACTCACGGCACAGGGTGTACCTTCTCCGCCTGCATTACGGCGGAGCTTGCAAAAGGCAAAACCGTACAACAAGCGGTCAGTATCACTAAAAAATTTGTCAATGCCGCCATTTGCAACAGTTTAAATATCGGCAAAGGGCAAGGGCCGACTAACCACTGGGCATATCAAGATGAAAGTTAATATTAGGGCTTCACTGCATCTTTACTTTATTGCCGGCACACAGGATATGCGACATTTAAGCGGCGATCCTGCCGATAACTTACTGAACATCTTAAGACAGGCACTAGAGAGCGGCATCAGTTGCTTTCAATTTCGTGATAAAGGTCAATTCTCTTTGGCTGCACAGCCTAAAGCACAGGCAGATCTCGCCAAAAAATGTCGCCGATTATGCCACGACTATCAGATTCCTTTTATTATGAATGATGATGTCGAGTTGGGGCTGGCAGTCGGGGCGGACGGTATTCACATCGGTCAATCGGACGGCAATGTCAAACAGATTATTGAGCGGCTAAAAAAGCAAAATCTCATATTTGGATTATCGATCAATACCCTTGAACAACTCCAACATTATCGCCATTATGACGCGATTGATTATTTCGGCATCGGGCCGATTTTCCCAACCGCTTCAAAGCTCGACCACAGTGCCGCTTTAGGCGTGGATTTCCTTGATAACCTGCCCCGATTAGCGATTGATAAGCCTTGTGTGGCGATCGGCGGCATCAATACTGCTAATGCCGCCCGCTTACGCCAAAGCGGGATTGACGGGCTTGCTGTCATTTCCGCCATCACCCAAGCGCCGGATATCCCCTTAGCCGTTCGGCAACTCAAAGCCGCCCCGATAATTCTCAACAATCGCTAGGAAAACCACCGGAAATTAGGTAAAATCGCCCCGTTTATTTGTTTAGAAAGGAACAGCATAATGATTAACGACATTAAAAAAGACACGCAAGAACGTATGGAAAAAAGCCTTGAGGCATTAAAAGGACATATTGCGAAGATCCGTACCGGTCGTGCGCAACCGAGCTTATTAGACGGAATCCAAGTCGAGTATTACGGTGCGGCAACCCCGTTACGTCAATTAGCCAATGTGGTGGCGGAAGATGCCCGCACCCTTGCTGTTAGCGTGTTTGACCGTTCTTTAATCGGTGCGGTTGAAAAAGCGATTTTAACCTCTGACTTAGGGTTAAACCCATCTTCTGCCGGCACGACTATCCGTGTGCCGCTTCCACCGCTTACGGAAGAACGCCGCCGTGATTTAATCAAGATTGTCAAAGGCGAAGGCGAGCAAGGCAAAGTCGCGATTCGTAACGTTCGCCGTGATGCTAACGATAAAATCAAAGCCTTACTCAAAGATAAAGCAATCAGCGAAAACGAGCAGCACAAAGCCGAAGAAGAGATCCAAAAAATCACCGACAGCTTCATCAAAAAAGTCGATGAAGTGTTAGCCGACAAAGAAAAAGAGTTAATGGATTTCTAATTTATCCCCTAATCTGCCCCTTATTCTGACGAGTGAGGGGCGATTTTTCATTGTTCCCAGTATGATCACAATACGCTTTTCATTCAAACTGTAGGAACACGCTAATCTCTCTTCCTCAATAACAGATAGAGTTTGAATATACCCGCTACCTATGAATAGTCTTCAGACTGATATAACCGATAGATAATGCCATAGTTTCCTCTCTCAAGCGGTCAATATCTTGCCAACATTTGCAAAATTAAATTTTTGTAAAAACTGACTACTAAACCGATTTAGCAGGCGATTTTACGAATAAAAGAGAGTAGAATATTGAGAATTATTCTTAATAACTTCTATCTTAGAGAACGCCTATGACCTTTAAACACAATCTCATTTATACCGCTTTATTTGCGACCACGGCTTCGTTAAGTTACGCCACTCAAACGGAAAACCAAGCCTCATTAGATGAAGTCGAAGTGGTTGCCGAACTTGAACAGTTCAAAGCCAACCCGAATTTAAAAGCCGATGTCAATTTAAGTTTGCTCGGCAAGCAGTTAGCCTTTACTTCGCCGATTAGCGTGGTGAATTACGATGAAAAAGCCTTCGCCGATAAAGAGCCTCGCAATGTGGTCGATGCGATTGCCAAAACCGATGCGTCAGTAATGAATTTCGGCGGTGAAACCAATACCCTACAAGGCATTTATGTGCGGGGATTACAGCTAGATGCCCGCCAATTTAGCGTGAACGGCTTGGCAGGGCTTTATTCCACCTACAATTCACCGACGGCAGCGGTCAGTTCTGCACAGTTGATAAAAGGGGCGTCCACCGCCACCGTAGGAATGGATCCGGAAGGCTCGGCGGGTGCTTCACTGAATATTGAAACCAAACGGGCGACCGATGAGGAGATTAACCGTATCGGCTTGGCGTGGTTCAGCAATAATCGTTTACAAGAATCCTTTGACTTTGGTCGCCGCTTTGGTACGAACAACGAGTGGGGCGTGCGGATCAACGGCAAATACCGTGATGGCGATACTGCCCGTGTCGGCTACGGCGAGCGAGCCAAAGAGATTGCGATTGGCGCGGATTATCGTGGCGAAAAGCTACGAGTCGGGCTTGATTATATGCAAAATAAACGCCAAGTCGATGGCGGGCGGGCAAGGGTTCAGGATATGCAAAATTTAGCCTTTGCGATCCCCGCTGCTCCAAACGGCAAGATCAATTTAGTGCCGCATTGGTCTGCACAAACTAGCCAAGATGCCACTGCGATGTTGACCTTTGAGTACGATTTACTGGATAATCTAATGCTTTCCGGCGGACTTGGGCATATGGAATCGAAATATGCTGGCTCTTTCACGCAACTGGCAATGCGGAATCAAAACGGTGATTACCGTATTGCGAATGCAACCGCCTTTGACTTCCACGCCCGTACCACCAGTGCTAATCTCAAGTTGCAGGGCAATTTTGCAACAGGACAGCTTAACCACGATTGGAATCTCGCATTTGACTCGGTAGAACGGCAGCGGGATCACGACAATAACCCGACTAAAACCCGCAACGGTCAAATGCAGACCAATCTGTACCAGCCTGAATTTATTGAAAAACCGGCTTTCACAGCGCTTAGTCAAGCGACAGATACCAAGCTCACCTCACAGAGTGTTGCGCTTTCAGATACGCTTGGCATTCTGGATGATAAGCTCCGCCTCACGCTCGGCGGGCGTTTCCAATGGATTAAGCAACAAGATCGCAATGCAAATAACCGCTTGTCGTCCCACCGCTTCAGCCCAATGACGGCGATCTCTTATGCCTATAATCCAAATTTAGTGTTCTATGCTAACTATTTGGAAGATCTTGAACCGGGCAAAGTCGATATGGAAACCGGTGAAATGAACAGCCCACGGGTTACCAAACAGATAGAAGCCGGTGTGCGTAAAAACTGGGGAGAAAATATCACGACAACTTTCAGTGCTTACCAAATCAGCCGTCCGGGGATTATTCGTGGCAACACGAAAGCGATGAAAGCCTTCGCCAATCAGGAACGAGGTAAAGAGCGCAACCGTGGGCTTGAATTTAACCTCTACACCAGCCTGTTGGACAAAACCCTGCGTGCCAATGTGGGCGTAAGCTACAATCAAGGCAAAGTATTCGATTTCCCGACCTATGCGGATACGATTGTGTCCGGCGTACAAGTTACCAGCCCTCGTCTGATGATGAAAACCAACATAGAATGGGACACCGCTTTTTTGCGTAATTTAACCTTGAATGCCGGCTTGCAGCACTACGGCAAATCCTATCAGGATACGGCAGCCAACTATAAATTACCGTCATATACCACCGTGGACGCCTGTGCAAAATATGCCCTATCCCTCAATGGCAAACAACAAATGGTGTTCCGTTTAGGTGTTGAAAATCTGTTCAAAAAACAGTATTGGCAAGTACAACGGGGACAATACGATCGCAGCTTTGCCGTATTAGGAATGCCCCGCACCTACTGGTTCAAAACCGATTATTCATTCTAAACACGGCTTGAGCAAGCGGTCAGCTAAGCTGTTATTTTTGCAATCTCAAACTGTTGTAAAAAAATCACGCAAACCGACCGCTTGTCGTCATATAAAGGAAAACAAATGAACTGGCAAACGGAATTAAACAACAGTGCATCGTGGTTAATCATTGCGCTGATAAGTGTATCGGCAGGGGTTTATTTGGTGGGGCGATTACTCGGCAAAACCACCTTCGGCAAAAAGTTTTGGCACATCACCCAACCTTGTTGGGCAAGCTCAAATAAACCTAAAACCCTAGCACTGATGTTGTTGCTACTGTTGATGATTTTATTAGAAGTGCGGATCAGCGTCCTCAATACCTTTTTCTACAACGGATTGTACAGTTCATTGCAAAAGCAGCAAGCCGATGCGTTTTGGTTTTTCGCGCTTATCAATTTAATGCTGGTTATTGTGAAAATTATCCACGCCATCATCAACTACTTTCTACAACAAGTCTTTGAAATTCGCTGGCTGGAAAGGCTCAACGCCGAAATGCTCAATCGCTGGCTTGCCAATAAAAACTACTACCTCGTCAAATATGAAAAACATTTGCCGGATAATATCGATCAACGGATAGAACAAGATGCCACCGAGTTTGTTCACGGCACGCTTGATGCGGTGCGAGGCATGATCAATGCACTGGTCTCTACCGTGGAATTTACCCTGATTTTATGGGGATTATCCGGTATTTTGGCAATTTTCGGGGTGGAAATTCCAAAAGGCGTGGTCTTTTTCATCTACCTCTTTATTCTATGCGCCACCCTCCTTTCCGTCATCATCGGCCGCCCGCTGATTAAGCTGAATTTCAACAAAGAAAAATTACAGGGCGATTACCGCTATTCATTAATTCGTGTACGAGATAATGCGGAAAGTATCGCCTTTTACGCAGGTGAGGAAAAAGAACGGCATCATCTACGCCAAAAATTTGCCGCCGTCATTGATAACCGCTGGAAGATCGTACAAAAAATGTTAGGGTTGGACGGTTTTAACACCGGCGTAACTCAAATTGCGATGATTCTGCCGCTAATGTTGCAGTCCCAGCGCTTTTTTGCCGGTCAAGTTACCCTTGGCGATATGCACCAAACGGTACAATCCTTTAACCGTTTAATGCGGGCACTCTCGTTTTTCCGCCTGTTTTACGATGATTTTACCCTTTATCAAGCTCGCCTTAACCGCCTGTACGGTTTTTTTATCACATTGGATAAGTTAGACAGCACCCAGCTTCACTACCCTTATCCGTGTAGCCGAGGGTTCACCCTAAAAAACTTTGGGGTTAAAGACGCAAACGGCACGCTGCTAATGCAAAATATCAATATAGAACTGAAAAATGGCGATGCGTTGCTCATACAAGGGGCGTCCGGCACAGGCAAAACCACACTATTAAAAGCATTGGCGGGGATTTACCCGTTTGAAACCGTTGGCATTGCCGAACGTCCTTGTACCGAGCAACCGCTCTTTTTACCGCAACGTCCCTATATGCCGCAAGGTACGTTACGGGACGCTATTTGCTATCCGCATATTAATGCCAGCGATACGCAAATCCGTCAGGTAATGCAGCAGTGTTGCTTGGAAAAATATCTTGATGCGTTAGATCAGGATCTCGACTGGCAAACTACGCTCTCGCCGGGAGAATTGCAACGTATCGCCTTCGTGCGTATTTTACTCAGTAAACCGGAATTGATTTTCCTTGATGAGACGACTTCGGCGCTGGACGAAGCCACCGAAGCGATACTCTATCGCACGATTAAACAAGCTCTGCCACACAGTATTCTGATTAGTGTTGGACATCGCTGTACCCTGCAACCGTTTCATAATAAACGGATCACCCTTGGAATTTGTTGTGTCGAAACCAACTAAAATGCCAGAACAAGCGGTCAGTTAGCATAAAATCATTGCAAATTGGAAATAGTAGGCGATTTTCGGCAAAAATTTCGCTATAATAAACAAGTTTTGCTTCTCGTCAGTGAAAAGCGACTATCAGAAATGCTTTTAGCCCTAAAAAGATAAGAGGATTTCTGCTAGTCGCCCTTTTTAAGAAGTAAAACAATAATGATATTCAAAAGGAAGTTAAAAAATGAATCCAATTGTGAAACAGTTTAAATATGGTCAGCATACTGTTACATTAGAAACGGGGGCAATCGCCCGCCAAGCTACCGCAGCGGTAATGGCAAGTATGGACGATACCACCGTATTTGTAACCGTTGTGGCTAAAAAAGAGGTGAAAGAAGGGCAAGATTTCTTTCCCTTAACCGTCAATTATCAAGAGCGGACTTACGCAGCCGGTCGTATTCCGGGCGGTTTTTTCAAACGTGAAGGTCGTCCGTCTGAAGGCGAAACCTTAATCGCCCGTTTAATCGACCGCCCGATTCGCCCGCTTTTCCCCGAAGGCTTTTTCAACGAAATCCAAGTAATTGCCACCGTGGTGTCCGTCAATCCGCAAATCAGTCCGGATTTAGTTGCAATGATTGGCGCATCTGCTGCACTTTCTCTCTCCGGCGTGCCGTTTAACGGCCCAATCGGTGCGGCTCGTGTCGGTTTTATCAATGATCAATTCGTGTTAAACCCAACTATCAACGAGCAAAAATTAAGCCGTTTAGATCTCGTGGTTGCCGGCACGGACAAAGCTGTACTGATGGTTGAATCCGAAGCGGATATTCTATCGGAAGAACAGATGCTAGCGGCGGTGGTGTTCGGGCACGAACAACAACAAGTGGTGATCGAAAATATCAAACAATTCGTCCAAGAAGCAGGCAAGCCTCGCTGGAACTGGGTCGCACCGGAACCGGATACGGCACTGATTGAAAAAGTGAAAGGTTTGGCAGAAGCCCGCCTTGGCGAAGCCTACCGCATTGTTGAAAAGCAAGTTCGTTACGAGCAAATTGATGCGATTAAAGCCGATGTCATCACACAAATTACAGCCGCAGATGACAGCATCAGTGAAGGCAAAATCATTGATATTATCACGGCATTAGAGAGCCAAATCGTGCGTAGCCGCATTATTAATGGCGAACCTCGTATTGACGGTCGTACCGTAGATACGGTTCGGGCATTAGATATTTGCACCGGCGTATTGCCTCGCACACACGGTTCAGCCATTTTTACCCGTGGCGAAACCCAAGCCCTCGCAGTTGCGACATTAGGTACAGAGCGTGATGCACAAATTATTGACGAATTAACCGGTGAAAAATCCGATCGTTTCCTTTTCCACTACAACTTCCCTCCGTATTCTGTCGGCGAAACAGGAATGATCGGCTCACCAAAACGCCGTGAAATCGGACACGGTCGTTTGGCAAAACGGGGCGTATTAGCTGTAATGCCGACTGCGGAAGAGTTTCCGTATGTGGTGCGTGTTGTATCTGAAATCACCGAATCCAACGGTTCATCGTCAATGGCGTCCGTTTGTGGTGCATCACTGGCGTTAATGGATGCGGGCGTGCCGATTAAAGCCGCCGTTGCCGGTATTGCAATGGGTCTAGTGAAAGAAGACGACAAATTTGTGGTACTTTCCGATATTTTGGGCGATGAAGATCACCTTGGCGATATGGACTTCAAAGTAGCCGGTACACGAAAAGGGGTTACGGCACTCCAAATGGACATCAAAATTGAAGGCATCACGCCTGAAATTATGCGTATTGCCCTTAACCAAGCGAAAGGCGCAAGAATGCACATTTTAGAGGTGATGGAACAAGCGATCCCAGCCCCTCGTGCCGATATTTCCGATTTTGCGCCTCGTATCCACACAATGAAAATCGATCCGAAGAAAATCAAAGATGTGATCGGAAAAGGCGGGGCAACTATCCGAGCGCTCACCGAAGAGACCGGCACATCTATTGATATTGATGATGACGGCACAGTGAAAATTGCCGCAACGGACAATGGTGCGGCAAAACGTGTGATGGAACGTATCGAAGAGATCGTTGCCGAAGTTGAAGTCAATACCGTTTATAAAGGTAAAGTTACCCGTGTTGTCGATTTCGGCGCATTTGTGTCAATCTTGGGCGGTAAAGAAGGCTTAGTGCACATTTCACAAATCACCGATGCCCGAGTGGAACGGGTTGCCGACTACTTGGAAGTCGGTCAAGAGGTACAAGTGAAAGTGGTGGAGATCGACCGCCAAGGTCGTATCCGATTAACGATGAAAGACATCGCACCAGTGCCTGCCGAAGTTGTAGAAGCAGAGCCGACGCTTGAATAAACGCTAATCCGACAATGTGCTTTCTCTCCCGCGAGAGAAAGCCATTGCTATTTGATCTAAGGTTTATAAATGCAACAAGCTGTTAAGTTGTTAAACTTTCGAGCTTACCTATTCGCTCTTTTCGCCCTGCTGTTTTTAAGCGGTTGCGTTAATCGTGCAACGGATATGATCTATCCGGACAGATTATCCCTTGCAGAGCTTAACCCCCAGCTACGCTTTGAACAAGAAGCAATGGTTGTGCGGCTAACGCAAGTACTGCAAGAGGCAAAATTAGCCAATGCGGAACGGGCGGAATTATTCTTTGAGCGAGGCGTGATTTATGACAGTTTAGGGCTTTGGTCGCTGGCACGTTATGATTTCACCCACGCCATTGAGCATAATCCCAAAATGGCGGCAGCCTACAATTATTTAGGGCTGTATCTACTATTGGAAGATGATTATGACAGTGCCATTGATGCTTTCAACGCCGTCTTAGAATTAGACAATGCATACGATTACACCCGTTTAAACCGAGGGCTTGCTTTCTATTATAGCCAGCGTTATGCCGAAGCCGAGCGGGATTTTCAGGCATTTTACCAAGCGGATAAAACCGATCCTTATCGGGCTTTATGGCTTTATTTTAACGAATTAGAACTTGCCCCGGCCACGGCAAAACAAAATCTGACCGAACGCTCAAAAGGCATATCCGAAGATTTTTGGGGTACTTCGGTTGTTCGTTACTTTTTAGGGGATTTAACCCTGACACAGCTCCGTTCAAAAATGAATACGCAGGCAGAGCCGAACACGCCAACCTACGCTGAAATTTTAACGGAAACGTATTTTTATCTCGCAAAACAAACACTCAAATTGAATCAGTTGGAAGAGGCAAAAAGTTTCTTCCGTCTTGCTGCGGCAAACCAAATTTATAATTTTGTTGAGTATCGTTTTGCTTTGTTTGAGCTTTCGCAACTGCGCAATCGCCAAACAGCTCCCGTAATTGTTGGGAAAAATTAGGACGATAACAAGCGGTCGGATTTGTCGAAAATCTTGCAAAACTGCCCGCTTGCACAATGACAATCTTATACTCCGCATTGATTTGCCGACACTTTTTGTTTTACCTAACCCCTCAACAATGTATTTTCAAACCGCCCAAACAGTTTGGGCACGATTATTGGAATCTTATGACAACGCAATCTCTTACCTTTGCCGATCTCGGCTTACCTCAATCTATTCTTGATGCCGTCAATGAAATGGGGTTCATCACCCCTTCGCCTATTCAGCAAGCCTGTATTCCACATCTGTTAGCAGGGCGTGATGTGCTGGGAATGGCACAGACCGGCAGCGGCAAAACCGCCGCCTTTTCCCTCCCGATTTTAGCCCGTCTTGATCCGGCACAACGTTTCCCGCAAATGTTAGTGATGGCACCTACCCGTGAACTTGCCATTCAAGTGGCTGATGCGTGCGAACAATTTACCAAAAATATGAAAGGCGTGCGTGTGGTTACCATTTACGGCGGTCAGCGCTACGATATTCAAATCCGGGCCTTAAAACAAGGTTCGCAAGTTGTGGTCGGCACACCGGGGCGGATTCTCGATCATATCCGCCGTGGCACGCTCGATCTCTCCGCTCTCAAAGCGATCGTGTTAGACGAAGCGGACGAAATGTTACGAATGGGCTTTATTGATGATGTAGAAACCGTAATGGCGGAACTGCCGGAGCATCACCAAACTGCGCTATTCTCGGCAACAATGCCGGAACCAATCCGCCGCATTACCCGCCGTTTTATGCAAGATCCGCAAGAGGTGAAAATTCAGGCAACCCAACGTTCCGCACCGGATATTACCCAAAGCTACTGGCTAGTCAATAGCTTTCGCAAAAACGATGCGCTACTCCGCTTTTTAGAAGTGGAAGAATTTGATGCGGCAATCATCTTCACCCGCACCAAAACCGGCACAACGGATATTACCGAATTGCTTGAACGCCACGGCTACCGTGCCGCTGCACTCAACGGCGATATGACCCAGCAAGCCCGTGAACAAACATTAGAGCGTTTAAAATCGGGACGTTTGGACATTCTGATTGCGACTGATGTCGCCGCCCGTGGTTTAGATGTGGAACGCATCAGCCTTGTTATCAACTACGATATTCCGCTGGACTCCGAAAGTTACGTCCACCGCATCGGACGAACGGGCCGTGCTGGTCGTTCAGGCAGAGCCTTACTCTTCGTTGAGCCTCGTGAACGCCGTTTATTGCGTAATATCGAGCATTTAATGAAAAAACCGATTGACGAAGTGCCGATCCCAAATCACGAAATTTTAATGGCAAAACGCCGTGAAAAATTCAAAGCCCGCATTTCGCAGCAGCTTGAACATCACGATTTAGAACTTTACCGTGAATTATTGGAAGATTTATTCACTGCCGATCAAGATCACGAAGAACTGGCAGCGGCAATGATGATGCTATTACAGGAAAAGCAAAAATTGATTTTACCGCCCGATCCAGCTGTCCGCCCTGCCCGCAGCGAACGGGGACGTGGACGGGAAAACCCTCGTTCAGCCGAACGCCGTGGCGGTCGTGAACACCGTGAACATAACCGGATTGCAATGGATCTTTACCGCATCGAACTTGGACGTGAAGACGGGGTGGAAGTCCGCCATATCGTAGGGGCTATCGCCAACGAAGGCGATATTAGCAGCCGCTATATCGGGCATATCAAATTGCACGACAAATATTCGACGATTGAGCTGCCGCAAGGTATGCCGAAGCATTTGGTCGAACATTTTGCCCGCAAAGCCCGTGTATTAAGCAAACCGATGCAAATGTCGTTGCTCGGTGCGGTGGACGGTAATACGCCTTTTGATGAAAAAGGCAAAGGACGGGGCGACAGACGTGATCGCCGTGATGAACACGGTTTTCGTGATCGTAAAAGCGGCTTTAAAGAAAAACGTTTTAACGAGCGAGGTCGGCGCTAACCCCTCACGCAAGCGGTGAGTTTGACGGTATTTTTGCAATACAAACCAGCAACTCAAATTGATAACGGACGCTATATCAGCGTCCGTATAAATAGTTGAAATGCTGTCTATTTAATCAAAGTACAGGCTAGGCATATTATAAGAGCCTGGTTTTGCATAAAATCGTTCAAATCCCGCCGCTTGCCACGCTTTTCAGGCTGAACCAGATACTTATAAATAATATCAGTAGCTGTAAAATGACAATTAACGGCGTTGCAAACCACCATTCAAACGTATGCAACGCCTATATCAACCAGCTTTTCTATCATAAATGTTTATTCAACCCCAACAACATCATTGCGAACTACATCTTAGCGAGCAAGACTATGCTCTAATGCAGCACGCCTTAATGCTGGCGGATAATGCCGAACGGGAAGGTGAAATTCCGGTCGGAGCAGTTGTGATCGATCCGCAAGGGCAGATCATCGGTGAAGGTTGGAACCGTTCGATCAGCCTTTCCGATCCGAGCGCACACGCCGAAATGCTTGCTATTCGCTCGGCGGCACAGCGTTTGGGTAACTATCGCCTGATCGACTGTACCCTCTACGTTACCCTTGAACCTTGCACAATGTGTGCCGGTGCAATTTTACATAGTCGGCTGGGGCGGTTAGTCTTTGGTGCAGCGGATTATAAAACCGGCGCAATCGGCTCCCGTTTTCACTTTTTTGAAGAGTACAAAATGAACCATTTTCTTCATATTCGAGGCGGGGTAATGGCGGCACAGTGCGGTGAAAAAATCAGCCGCTTTTTTCAAAAAAGACGGGCGGAGAAAAAAGCACTCAAAGCCTTGCAAGCGGTCAGTTTAGGCTGATTTTATGATTGTAGCAACGCCACACCGGCGTCCGTCATAAAACCGCATAATTTCAAAATTATCCAGTATTATGTAGCAAATGCACAAAAATAGACATTTTAACAGAATGTAGGGACACACTGCGTGTGTCCTTTATAAAAATCAAATTATTTCAATAGGTTAAAATCCGGACACACGCAGTGTGTCCCTACCTGTAAGCAATCGTTTGGTGGTATGACACTGCGATAGATATTGATCTTTTCACAAGTATCCGCCAATAGCCGAAATCTTTGTGCCTTACTCTTTTTGAATGAACATAAAAAAGGACGCTCAATAGCGTCCTTTTTATCTTTCCAATATAGTCGTTCTGCCCTGCTACTGCGCCGATTGAGCTTTGGTTTTCTTGGCTTTTTTCCATTTCCAAAAGACAAATAAACCGCCGAGCAAGAGCAGCACCCAAATTACCATCTGCCCTCGGTGAATTTGTGCTTCCAGCCAGTCTAAATTTTTTGCGCCGAAATCACCGAGATAAACCCAAATCGGCACGGAGATAATCGCCGCCATAAAATCAACCGCAACGAAGCGGGTAAAGCTGACTTTACGGGTAATGCCGGAGACCAAATAGACCACCGCTCGTAGCCCCGGTAGAAAACGGGCGACAAACAGTAATTTCCAACCTTGTTTTTCAAAACGGGCTTGCACGGTCGCAAAACGTGCCGGTGTGGCAACATTGCGAATAAGCGGAAAGTTGAGAATTTTCTCCCCGTAAATCCGCCCCAGCCAATACATTGTGCTGTCGCCTACCAACACGCCGAGCATACTCACGACTAACATCCAATGCACGTTGGTATAGCCCAAGCCGGAAATCACGCCGCCGGAAACCAGGGTAATATCTTCGGGGATCGGCACGCCAAAACCACACGCCAGCAAGACAAAAAAGACCGCCCAGTAGCCGTAGCTACTGAAAAATTCAATCAGAAATTCCATTTGCTTTCCTTTCGTTGTTTAAATTACGCACGGAACTACGCACCACTAATTCCGGAAAAAATTCTAAGGTTTTCGGCAAATGCTCGCCGCTTTGATCTTTTATCCGCTCTAACAAAACGTCCAACGCCATCTGCCCTAAGCGGGTTTTGGATTGGTGAATGGTTGTGAGCGGCGGTGCATAAAAACGGGAGCTGTGAATGTTGTCGTAACCGATAACGGAAATATCCTGCGGTACAGACAAGCCTTTTTCCGTAATCGCCGAAATCGCCCCCAGTGCAATGGTATCACAACCGCACACTACCGCAGTCGGTAATTTATCTTGTCGGAGCAGGCTGTTCATACTTTCATAACCGCCTTCCGGTTCAAAATCGTTCTCTTTAATCCACTCTTCGCGAATGAGCAAGCCGGCTTCCGTCATTGCTTTGACAAAGCCGTTAAAGCGGGCTTTGGCAGTAGTTTTATATAAATGACCGGCAATGATCGCAATATCACGGTGGCCGTTTTCAATGAGATGACGGGTTGCCATATAGCTGCCGTCAAAACTGTGGTCGATAATGCGATCGCTCTTTTCATCATTTGGTGCCCAATCCATTACCACCATCGGCACATTTGAGCCATTAAACAACGCCAATGAATTGTCCGTATATTCCGAGCACATCACCAAAATGCCGTCCACCCGCTTTTTCACCAACATATCCAAGTGATTTTGGATTTTTTCAACCTCATTTTGCGTGTTGCATAAAAACAGCGAATAGCCTTGACGGTAGCAATACTCTTCGACCGCCAAGACAATTTCGGCGAAATAGGGCGCTTCGCTGGTGGTAATAATCATTCCGATAGATTTTGTCGTATTGATTTTCAGGCTACGAGCCACCGCACTCGGCGAATAGTTCAACGCGGTTACCGCATTCCACACGGCTTTGGTTGTCTCTTGTGAAACAAAACGTGTTTGATTAATCACGTGGGAAACGGTTGTCGTTGAAACACCGGCAAGTTTGGCGACATCTTTAATTGTGGCCATAATCACGGTCCTTCATCACAAAAAATTGCTTCATTATAGCCAAAAATGACGGATTTCCTAAACAAAATCGGGGCTTTCGATTGCATTTTTATTAAATCCTTTTAGAATACACCTTATTTCAATGACAGATTTACGGAGTGAATTATGGGCGCTTTTGGTTATGCAATGTTAGCCGTTACCGGTGCATTAGGTATGATTGTATTATTCGCTATCAACATTTTCTAATCTCAATCCATTCAAACACCAAAATGGTGGGCAAACTCACCATTTTCTTTGACGATTATGGCTAAACTGACCTTCGCTTCCCTTGCTTTTAATGCCAGCCGCACTCCAGTTTCCGAGCAATTTGACGATATTTATTTTTCTACCCAAGACGGTTTGGCTGAAAGCCGTTACGTTTTCCAAGAGGGCAATCAGCTTTGGGAAAAATGGCAACGCCACACCAACGCCTATTTTGTGATTGCCGAAACCGGCTTCGGCACGGGGCTGAATTTCCTCGCCGTTGCAGAACGTTTTGAAGCCTTTCGCCAAAGCTACCCCGATAGCCCGTTAAAGCGTCTTTATTTCATCTCGTTTGAAAAATTTCCGCTCACCGCTACGCAACTGTCTGAGGTTCACCAAGCCTATCCGCAATTTGCACATTATTCGCAACAACTGACCGCTTGTTGGCAGCCTCGTCAAACCGGCTGTCAGCGTTACCATTTTGGCGAAATTTATCTCGACCTCTGGTTCGGCGAAATGGCCGACAATCTGCCCCAACTGGGCGACAGCTACAACAGCACCATTGACTGTTGGTTTTTAGACGGTTTCTCGCCGGATAAAAATCCGCAAATGTGGGGTGAGCCGCTTTACCGCCAAATGTTCCGCCTTACCGCCCAAGGCGGCTCTTTTGCCACCTTTACCGCCGCTAGCGATGTTCGGCGGGGCTTGCAAGCGGTCGGATTTGAGGTCAAAAAACGCAAAGGCTTCGGCAAAAAGCGGGAAATGCTGTGGGGAGAAAAACCGCTGGATAGCACGCCTCTGCCGCCGCAATACCCCTATTTTTCCCCTCATCGTCAGCCGATTGTCGATGATATTGCGATTGTTGGCGGGGGCGTTGCCAGCCTTTTTGTCGCATTGTCGCTACTGGAACGGGGTAAAAAGGTTACCCTCTATTGTCAAGATAATGCTCTTGCGCAAAATGCGTCCGGCAATCTGCAAGGGGCGATTTACCCGCAATTAAGCGATGATGACGAGCGCAATATCCGTTTCTATGTGCATAGTTTCGATTATGCCAAGCAACGTTTGGCACAACTTGCCCAACACGTTGATTTTGAACATCATTTTTCCGGCGTAGCGCTCTATGCCTATAACGAAAAAACCGCCAAAAAGTTACAAAAAATGGCGGAGCAAGATTGGGACAACGCCCTATTTGAGCTGTTCGATGCCAACACATTAAGTGAAAAAATCGGGCTTCCCGTTCAAAACGGCGGCGCATTTTTAGAGGATAGCGGCTGGCTTTCTCCCGTTCAATTAGTCCAAAACGGGTTTGCCTACCTTGAACAATTAGGGCTAAAGATTGTGCTAAACCATAAGGTCGAACATCTTGAACATAAAGGCGAACGCTGGCAGTGGCAGCATAACGGGCAAACATTCAGCCACGCAGCCGTAGTGCTGGCGAACGGTCATCTTCTGACGGCGTTTCCGCAAGCGGAAGGCATTCCGCTCTATCCGGTGCGGGGGCAAGTTAGCCAACTGCCGAGCAACGCCACCTTAGCCAAGCTGAAATGCGTAGTCTGCTATGACGGCTATCTCACCCCAATATCTGCGCAAGGCACGCACTGCCTTGGGGCGAGTCATCTGCGGGATAATGCCGATAACACTTTCAACCTCGCCGAACATCAACAAAATTTTGCAAAAATTCAACAAAATCTGACCGCTTGCGACTGGGTGAACGAACTGGATAGCTCGCACAATCGGGCGAAAATTGGTATTCGGGCGGCATTTCGGGATCGCATTCCAATGGTGGGGGCAATGCCGGATTTCAGCGCACAAAAAGCGGATTATGCCAATCTCTACAATCAGTTACGCCGAAAAATGCCGATCGCTCAAGCCAAAAGCTACCCTGCTCTTTATCTGGTCGCCGGCTTGGGATCGCGGGGATTGACGACCGCCGCCCTGCTCGGCGAGCTGCTCGCCAGCCAAATATGCGGTGAACCGCTTCCGTTGAGCGAGGACATTCTGCACGCCCTCACGCCAAACCGCAGTTGGATTCGTCATCTGATAAAAGGGAGAACCATTTAATGAAAAAACGGTTGTGTTACTTTATTTTGAGCCTTGCATTGTTAGCCAACAGCGCTTTCGCCGCTCAGCTCAACGTATTTGCCGCCGCCTCGCTCACCAATGTGTTACAGCAAATCGGCGATGCCTATAAGCAACAAGCACCGGATACCGAGATTGTCTTCTCTTTCGCCGGCTCATCAACTCTGGCAAAACAGATTGAACAAGATGCACCGGCGGATCTGTTTATTTCTGCCGACCAAAAATGGATGGCATATTTGGCGGAAAAACGTTCGAAAAAAATTGCACAAATCACCCCGCTTGTGCAAAATGAACTGGTGCTGATTGCCCCGCAATCCAGCCCGCTCACACCTTCAACGCTAGATGATTTTGATTGGCAAGCCGCTTTGGGCGAGGGCTACTTAGCGGTGGGGGATGATAATGTTCCCGTCGGGCGTTATGCGAAAAAAGCCCTTGAATATTTCGGTGTGTGGGCGCAAGTTTCGCCTAAATTGGCAAAAGCAAAAGATGTGCGTGCTGTGCTTGCTTATGTGGAACGGGGCGAGCTGCCGCTCGGTATTGTCTATGCGACCGATGCGAACATCAGCCGCAAAGTGAAGCGAGTCGCCACCTTTCCTGCGGCAAGTTACGGGGAAATTATTTATCCCGCCGCCACGGTGAGCGACAATCCGCAAGCTGCGCATTTTTTGGCATTCCTAACATCGCCTCAAGCACAACAAATTTTTCTCAATGCCGGCTTTAAGCCGTTGAAATAACAATGTTTTCTTTTTCCGATGCCGAACTTACCGCCATTGTGTTAAGCCTAAAAGTCGCTAGCGTGGCGATCTTATGGGCGCTGCCGCCTGCTATTTGGGTGGCGTGGTTGCTCGCCCGCAAACAGTTTTGGGGAAAAACATTATTAAACGGCATTGTGCATTTGCCCCTTGTATTGCCACCTGTAGTGATCGGCTATCTGCTCTTGATTTTAATGGCGAAAAAAGGGCTAATCGGGCAGTATTTGTGGCAATGGTTCGGCCTCTCTTTCAGCTTTTCGTGGCGTGGGGCGGTGTTAGCCTCTGTGGTTATGGCTTTTCCGCTAATGGTACGTGCTATTCGATTGGCTTTTGAAAATGTCGATCCGAAACTCGAACACGCCGCCCGCACCCTAGGGGCAAGCCCGTTGAAAGTGTTCTTCACGCTCAATCTGCCGCTCTCTCTCTCCGGTATTATTGCCGGATCAGTGCTTGGTTTTGCCCGCTCTCTCGGTGAATTTGGGGCAACCATCACCTTTGTTTCAAATATTCCTAACCAAACCCAAACCATTCCGGCAGCACTGTACAGCTTCATTGAAAGCCCGGACGGCGAACGTGCTGCCGCTCGGCTCTGCCTAGTAGCGATAGCCATTTCGCTCACGGCACTATTCTGCTCGGAATGGTTAGCCCAACGCCAAAAACGGACACATTAGGGAGAAGAATGTTACAAATATCCGTTCAACAATCCCTCGGCGAGCTGCATTTAGCGGTGAACACAACCATTGCCGCCAAGGGCGTTACCGCCATACTAGGACGTTCGGGGGCGGGGAAATCCAGCCTGATCAACCTGATCGCCGGTTTAAGCCAAGGCGCGAGCGGCAGTATTCGCTTAAACGATCGGATCTTATTTGATTCACACCAACGCATTCATTTACCGCCGGAAAAACGGCGGGTCGGCTACGTGTTTCAAAAAGCACGCCTCTTTCCTCATTATCGAGTGGAGGGCAATCTCAACTACGGTTGCAAGCGGTCTGATCCGGCAAAATATCTGCAAATTGTGGCATTATTAGGGATTGAGCATTTACTCAACCGCTACCCCGCACATCTGTCGGGCGGCGAAAAACAGCGAGTGGCGATCGGGCGGGCATTGTTGAGCGATCCGGATATTTTATTATTAGACGAGCCGCTCTCCGCCCTCGATCTGCCCCGAAAACAAGAGTTATTGGCTTATTTGGGGAAACTTACCCGCACCCTCAACATTCCGATTCTTTATGTTACCCACAATCTTGATGAAGTGGTTGCATTGGCGGATTATATCTTGCTGATGGATAACGGCAAAATGCTGGCTCACGATACCACAGAGAAGGTCTGGCACAGTGCGGCATTTGCCCCTTGGCAGCCGCTTAGCCAAAAAATCACCCTGCTGGAACTCCCGATTGCCACCCAGCTCAGCGCCTATCAAATGCTCGGCTTACGCATCGGTTCTCAATACCTTTGGGTACCGCAGAATTCTCGTTATCAAAATGGAGATAAATTACGCATCACCCTTGCTAGTCGGGATATTTCTCTTACGCTTAGCCCGCCGCAGCACAGCTCAATCCGCAATATTCTCAACGGACAAATTTGCAAAATACTGCCCCAAACCGACCGCGTGGATATCGCTGTACAAATCGATCAGCACAAAATCTGGGCAAGCATTAGCCATTGGGCATTTGACGAACTAAACTTCACCCAAGGGCAAACCGTTTATGTACAAATCAAAAGCGTCTCCCTATAGCTTGTTTTTTCGGCTAACAATTTCCCCCGCCTAGCTTTTCAGACGCTTTTCCCTTATAATCGTTGTCAATTATCAATCCCCCTTTAGCTCAGTCGGTTAGAGCAGGCGACTCATAATCGCTTGGTCACTGGTTCAAGTCCGGTAAGGGGGACCAACTTCACTTTTCCCGTCTTATTTTCTCTTACGTTTTCATCAACTCTACCCTTATATATCAAGCCTTTCAAGCATTTTTATCTTCTTTCTTCTTACGTTCTCTTACGCATTCTTACGTTTACAACCGCTGATTTTAGTTATATGCTTAGTTATACATTTACCGACTAACCCAAAACGGTATAACCAAATCGGCTTAATGCCTTATCTGAAAAGTGTTCGTCTAATTTTTAGTTATATCGCTATTGAACGCTCAATTTTCAGGACTTTAACCCGTGGTAATACAGTTTTGATGTAATTTAGGTGATTTTTTGGCGCGTATAACTAAACCACTCACTAATACAGAAATTGAGAGAGCCAAGCCCAAAGAAAAGGATTACACCCTTTCAGATGGGCAAGGGCTTTATTTATTGGTAAAAGCCAACGGCTCGAAGCTCTGGCGGTTTAATTATTACAAGCCCTTTAGCATACCTAGCAAGCGTGTGCTATTGAGCTTGGGAAAATATCCTGATATTTCCCTTGCCCAAGCACGCAAGCAACGGGAGGAATTTTTAGCGTTACTGGCGGAAAATATCGACCCGCAAACATACCGGCAGCAGATTGAAAGCGAAGAGATCAACAAACGGGAGAATACGCTATACAAAGTAGCGGATAAGTGGCGGCAAAAACGGCTGAATGATGCCGCCAATGGTGAAATCCAAATAAAAACAATCGAGAAGAACTGGAGCAGGCTGGAAAAGCATTTGTTCCCGATACTCGGCAATCAGCCGATTTCCTCTATCACACCGAAGCTAGTCGTCAAAGCCCTTGAGCCGTTACAGGAAAAAGGCATAGGCGATACATTGCACCGTGTGATCCGCCTGCTTAATGAAATTATGAACTATGCCGTCAATGCGGACATCATCGAATTTAACAAGTGTGTGAATGTATCAGCGAATTTCAGCACGCAGAAAACCGAGAACAACCCGACTATCCGTCCCGAAGAATTACCCCTATTCCTTGAGCGATTAAGAGATTACAACCTTAGCCTACAAACCAAGATTTTAATCAAATGGCAATTACTCACGATGGTAAGACCACGAGAGGCAGCAACGGCAGAATGGGCGGAAATTGATTTTGAGAAAAGGCTATGGATTATCCCCTCTGAAAAAATGAAAGGTGGTAAACGTCCGCATACGGTTCCCCTCGCTCGGCAAGCGGTCGGATTGTTAGAAAAAATGCAAAAAATCACAGGGCATAGTCGCTACATTTTTCAAAGCGAACTCAAGCCACAACAAGCAATGAACCCACAAACCGCCAACCGTGCGATTAGATTATTAGGCTATCAAGGTAAGCTCACCGCTCACGGACTACGCAGTATTGCCAGCACTTATCTCAATGAACAGCTTATTAACTATGACGTAGTGGAAGCGTGCTTAGCTCACATCATCGCCGACCAAACACGGAAAGCCTATAACCGCACCGACTATTTAGATCAACGTGTGGCGGTGATGCAACAGTGGGCGGATTATGTGGAGAAGTGTGAAAAGCAAATAAAATTTTAAATAAATAAGGCGAATATATGTATTTTTTAACTTCATTAAAAGCAAAATGTATCTCAAATGCGAATTTCCCTAAAAAGGGAATATTTTTAATAGATGAACTATTTACAATTTTTGAACATAGTAAAGAGGATAAATTACAGCTATTAAATGATGAGCGTATTTCTGCTTGTATAATAACCGTAACTAAAGAATTAAAAATGGAAAAGTTAGTACAAGAGGCATATAAACTAGCTCATAAAGACCCTATTTTTAACGGAGTGTTCTTTGATTATGATTGCCCAATTATTGAAAATATAAATAATTATTTCAATGGAAAAGGCATTTTACCTGCTAGCCTTTCCGAAATTTTCATAAAAATAGTAGAAAAAACAAGAAAAGATAATAAGGGAAAGCTTTCAGCCTTTAAAGGCTATGAGCTAGCTGGAGCTATCGCTCTTTTTTACATCAGAAAAGCGTTTAGGATAACAAACAAAAGCTATCGAAAATCTATGACAAAGAAAAGTTTAAACAGCCTAACTGTTAATGATCATGCAAAAATGCGCCAGGCTGATGCAGTAAGATCATCGAAAAGTGATCCACTGCATCTTTTGATAAACTCCTTGTTATTTAAACAGGGAATAACCTGGTATGCTTTGCATGGAA